>JAZTYT010000062.1:0-5491 GCA_045637045.1 Christensenellaceae bacterium
TCCGACTTGGGGCTGGTTTTTTAGCCTTTGGCGCTCTATCAGGATGCTTTTTACTGAATTTTTCAAGCCAGAGCTTTTCAACGTCGGTTAAAGCTTGACCTTTATCTAACTTACCTTGAACGACCTTAATCGTAGCTTCATCATCAAGAGTGGCTTCCTTAACTCTGTTTACAAGCTTCACGATAATGAAAACAACTAAAGCAATCAAGATAAAGTTGATAATTGCAGTAATTAAACCACTAACGTCAATATAGATTGAATTTGCTAAGTCAATCGTCGTTGCAGTAACGCCTAATTCGTTAACTTCGTAAACCTTCTTTAAATAAATATAAATGCCGTCGAGTGAATCCTTGCCAAAGCAAACTGAAATAAACCAATCAAGTACGGGTTTTAAAATACCGTTTGTGAACGCCGTAACGATTGCAGTAAACGCAGAGCCTACTACAACGCCGACTGCCATATCTAACACGTTACCGCGTGAGATGAACTTTTTAAATTCGCCAAAAAACTTTTTCATACGTTTCCCCTTTATTTATTTTATTGTTTTATTTTACCGATTTTTCACCCAAAACGCTTAAAAAGTGGGGCTATAGGTCGGTTATTGTACATTTTACATTTTTTCAGGCGTGCCTACGCCAATCAATTTTAATGCAGTTTTCATTGCAATACGTGTAGCCTTTGTTATTGCCACACGGTAAGCAGTTAAGTTATCGTCTTCAGTGATTATCTTGCAATCAAAGTAGAATTTATTAAATGCTTTTGCCAAATCAACTGCAAAACGCGTTACGTAACAAGGCTCGTACTTTTCAGCAGCGCTTACAACCACGTCTGGAAAACTTTGTAAAAGCGAGCATACGGCAAATTCCTGTTCGTTAACGTCAATCTTTGATAAATCAAAGCAAGCGTCCTTGTCCTTTGCGCGTGAAATAACGCTGTTGCATCTTGCAACCGTGTATTGGCAATATGGCGCAGTTTCGCCGTCAAAGTTAAGCACTTTATCATAGCTAAAGACTACGTCTTTAATCTTGTTGTTATAAAGCATACCAAATACTGCAGCGCCAACGCCAACCTGCTTTGCCGTTTCGTGCTTGTTTTCAAGGTTAGGGTTCTTTTCTTCAATGATGTCAAGCGCTTTTTGAATACAACGCTCTAAAACGTCTTCAAGTAATACAACCTTACCCTTACGCGTACTCATTGAACCGCTCTCTAACGACACCATACCGTAAGCAACGTGCACCATATCCTTTGCCCAAGGCTTACCTAAAAGCTCTAAAACCTTAAAAATTTGTTGGAAATGAAGATTTTGCTGGTAAGCAACTACGTATAAGCACTTATCAAAGTCGTAAGTGTTTTTGCGATAGTAAGCAGCAGCCATATCACGCGTTGCGTATAAGCTTGCCCCGTCCGAACGCAAAATAATGCAAGGTGGCATACCGTACTCGTCGAGATCAACAACCCTTGCGCCTTGACTTTCAACAAGCAAGCCCTTTTGGGTAAGCTCGTCAACGACAGGTTGCATTTTATCGTTATAAAAGCTTTCGCCTGCGTAAGAGTCAAACTGAACGTCCAAAAGCTTATAAATTTTGTCGATTTCCTTTAAGGTAATTGCCTTAAAATATTCAAAAAGCTCAACGCATTCCTTGTCGCCGTCTTCAATCTTTTTAAAATAGCTACGCGCAATATCGTCAATTTCAGGTGTTTTTTCAGCGACTTCGTGGTATAAAACGTAAAGCCTTGTGAGTTCTTCTAACCCCTTTTCGTCAACGACTTCCTTATCGCCCCAAGTTTTAAACGCGTAAATAAGCTTACCAAACTGCGTACCGTAATCGCCCAAATGGTTGATACCAACGGTGTTATAGCCTAAAAACTTGTAAATCCTATATAGCGCAGCGCCTATAACCGTTGTGGAAAGGTGGCCGATATGGAAAGGCTTTGCAATGTTTACCGACGAATAGTCGATACAAACGGTCTTGCCTTGGCCTATTTTTGACGCGCCAAAAGACTCGCCTTCTTCTAATACTCTTTGTAAAACGCCACCGATAAACCCGGCGCGATCGAGCCTAAAGTTAAGATATCCACCAACGGCTTCCACACTTTGGATGCCTTCAAGTTTAGGGAAGCTTGAAGCCAAGTCGCTTGCAATCATTGGCGGGGCTTTTCTTAACGCCCTTGAAAACTTAAAGCAAGGTAAAGCATAGTCGCCAACTTCTTTTGTTGGTGGCACTTCGATAAAGGAATAAATATCTTGCGCGGTAAAGCCTTCGATATTGATGTTTTCAGCAATTAGTTGTTTGTAATCCATAAAAATAACTCTCAAATATAATTTACTTAAATATTTTAGCACAATTAAAGAAAAATTACAACGAATAAGATTGAAAAAAAGCTTTATTTGTGGTATATTATTATAGATTTATAGGAGATATCACAATGAAATTAGGTGTAGTAGGGCTTCCTAACGTAGGTAAGTCAACGTTATTTAATGCAATCACACACGCAGGCGCAATGGCCGCTAACTTTCCGTTTTGCACGATAGAGCCAAACGTTGGCGTTGTTGCCGTGCCCGACGAAAGGCTTGACAAGCTTGCCGCTTTATACAACTGTAAGAAAATTGTTCCTGCAACGATTGAATTCGTTGACATTGCAGGGCTTGTTAAGGGCGCGTCGCGCGGTGAAGGGCTTGGCAATAAGTTTTTGTCGCACATCCGTGAAGTTGACGCAATCGTACACGTAGTCAGATGCTTTTTAGACGACAACGTAACCCACGTTGAAGACACCGTTGACCCCGTGCGCGATATCAATATTATAAATCTTGAGCTTATTTTGTCCGATATGGAAGCCATTGAAAAGCGTCTTGACAAGGCAAAATCAATGTTCAAAACGGGCGATAAAAAATACGTTGCCGAAGCCGAGCTTTTACAACGCATTTACGACTGCTTGGAAAGTGAAAAGCCTGTACGCTCACTTTCGTTTACCGATGACGAACGCGACTACGTAAAGGGCTTGTTCTTGTTAACGTCAAAGCCGGTTATCTATGCGGCTAATATTTCCGAATCTGACATCGGCACCGATGAAGACAGTATTGAAACGGTAAAAGCCGTAAAGCAATTTGCCAAAGAAGACGGAAGCGAAGTTTTAGTTATTTCCGCTAAAACCGAAGAAGAAATTTCAGAGCTTCCACCTGAAGACCAAGCAATGTTTTTAGAAGACTTAGGCTTAACCGAAAGTGGGCTTAACCGTCTTGTTAAAAAGTCTTACACCTTGTTAGGGCTTATGAGCTTTTTAACCGCAGGCGAACCTGAAACACGCGCTTGGACAATTAAGATTGGCACTAAAGCGCCACAAGCCGCAGGTAAAATACATACCGACTTTGAGCGTGGCTTTATCCGTGCAGAAGTCGTTGAATACCAAACGCTGTTAGAGTGTGGCTCGCTTGCAAACGCCCGTGAAAAGGGTAAGGTGCGTTCAGAAGGTAAAGAATACGTTATGCGCGACGGCGACGTAGTATTGTTTAGATTTAACGTTTAATTTAAAAGCGGTTTTACACACCGCTTTTTATATTATTTAGGACAAAAACATTAAATAAACGGCTTATAGACCGACTTTTAAAAAATTGGGTGTTGTTATGGAAGCAAAAAACATATTGATAACCGGCGTTAGTGGCGGCATGGGTTACGAAACTGCAAAGGCCTTTTTAAATAAGGGCTATAAGGTTTACGGCTTAGACGCAAAAGACAGTTGCGACCTTGAAATTGATTATTATAAGACCGACCTTACCGATATAAATCAGGTTGAAAAGGCTTTTGAAAGCATAAGTGCAAAAACAGATAAGCTTGATATGATTTGCCATTTTGCAGGCATTTACAATATGGCTTCGCTTATAGAAATGAGCGAGCAGGATTTTGTTAAGATTTTTAACGTCAACCTTTTCGCGCAGTATCGCATAAACAAGGTTTTCTTTCCACTGCTTAAGCAAGGTAGTAAAATTTTAATAACGTCAAGCGAGCTTGCGCCACTTTATCCGTTACCTTTTACCGGTATTTACGCAATAACCAAAACCGCGGTTGAGCGTTACGCGCAATCGTTACGTATGGAGTTAAACCTTTTAGGTATAAAGGTTATCATTTTAAGACCGGGCGCAGTTAAAACCAATATGATAAGCGCGTCAACCACGGCGCTTGACAAGCTTTGCAATAACACCCAAATTTACAAAACCAACACCAAACGCTTTAAAAAAATAGTTGATAGCGTTGAGTCAAAAAACATTTCCCCTTTTAAAATTGCAAAAAAGGCTGTTTTAATTGAGAAAAAGCGTAACCCAAAATTCACCTATAATATAAACCGAAACCCACTGTTAAGACTACTTAACGCCTTGCCCCAAAGGTGGCAAGTGGGCGTAATTAAAGCCATTTTAAAACCAAAAAAGACCAAATAAACGGCTTATAGGCTGACTTTAATAATTTTGGACACTAAAAAACGGATGCAACAATGCATCCGTTTTTTTTAAGGTGATGGAACAGCAACTGGTTGAATTTGTTTAAGAAAAGTAAGTGCTTGAATTTAAGCTTAAAATACGCTTTAGATGCAAGCAAGACGAGGCATTTGTGAATTTTTTGCAGGAGGCGTACTTGCCGTACGTTGGAATGTAAAAAATTTATAAATAACAAAGTATTGCGCAGTAAATAAAGTGTATTTTATCAACCAGCTTGCGTGACAGAGCCACCATTAAATTTCAGAGAAGTATTTGATTGTTCTTACCATTTGTGTTGTGTAAGAATTTTCGTTGTCATACCAAGAAACAACTTGAACTTGGTAAGTGTCTTCGTCAATCTTAGCAACCATAGTTTGTGTTGCATCGAATAATGAGCCGTACTTCATACCGATTACGTCAGAAGAAACGATTTCGTCTGTGTTGTAACGGAAGGATTCGTTAGCTTGAGCCTTCATAGCTTCGTTGATGCTTGCAACGGTGATGTCTTTACCCTTAACAACAGCAACTAAAATTGTAGTTGAACCTGTAGCTGTAGGAACGCGTTGTGCTGAACCGATTAACTTGCCGTTGAGTTCTGGGATAACTAAACCGATAGCTTTAGCAGCGCCTGTTGAGTTAGGAACGATGTTCATAGCGCAAGCACGGCTTCTTCTTAAGTCGCCCTTTCTTTGTGGACCGTCGAGTGGCATTTGGTCGCCAGTGTAAGCGTGAACGGTTGTCATAATACCACTTTGGATTGGAGCGTAATCGTTAAGTGCTTTAGCCATTGGTGCTAAACAGTTTGTCGTACAGCTTGCAGCTGAAATGATATGATCGTCTTTAGTTAAGTTGGTGTGGTTTACGTTGTAAACGATTGTTGGAAGGTCGTTACCAGCAGGTGCTGAAATAACAACGTTTTTAGCGCCAGCGTCAATGTGAGCTTGTGCTTTTGCTTTTGATGTGAAGAAACCTGTACATTCAAGTACTACGTCAACACCAAGTTCTCCCCATGGAAGATCTGCT
>JAZTYT010000063.1:0-5511 GCA_045637045.1 Christensenellaceae bacterium
ATTGATGATATACAAGGCTCGAGCCTTGATTTAAATTAGTTTTCGTGATATAATAATTATAAAGGAGATTGTTATGGCAAACTATTACAAAACGCCACCTGAAGGCTACAAGGTTTATAAGGTTATCGACGCGACCGATAAAAAGGTGGGCATTAGGCTTAATCTCGTTGCGCTTGCTATTATTTTGGTTATCCTTGCAGGGCTTTATTTTTTACTGCTTTGGGGGTATAAGCTTACCACTAACGATTTAATAGTTTATCTTATAGTAATGATTTTGGGCTACGTTGCCTATATTGTTACCCACGAATTATTACACGGGCTTGCCTATAAGCTTTTAACCAAACAAAAACTAACCTTTGGGCTTACCTTAACGGTTGCTTTTTGTGGTTTAAAGGAAGGCTACGTAAACAAAAAAACTGCGCTTATTTCAATTTTAGCACCCTTTGTCGTACATAGTTTATGGATGATACCTTGCTTATTTTTGATTGAGCCAAGTGGTTTATTGCTTGCAATTATCTTCCTATTTGCAAGCCACGTTGGTGGTTGCGTGGGCGATTTTTACGGCACGATAACCTTAATTAAAGCCCCAAGCGACGTTCTTATGTGTGACACAGGGCCAAAGCAAACGTTTTTATCAGCGACGGTTAATAAAACAGAAGAAAATCAATAAATCGGCCTATAAGTCGATTAAACGGTAATTTTGTATGAAAAATTTTAAACTTAACGCCGATATATTAAAGATTTTGGCAGTAATCTTTATGACCTTTGACCACGTTGGTCTAATGCTACTTAACGATTACGTGCCGTTTAGGATAATCGGCAGGCTTGCTTTCCCAATATTTGCATTTTTTATTGCTGAAGGTTGCAAGTACACTAAAAACAAAGCAAAGCACTTTTTACTCATATTCGGGTTAGGGCTTATCTGTCAGTTGGTTTTCTTTTTTGCAATGGAAAGCCTTTATATGGGCATACTGATAGTATTTTCGCTTTCAGTAATAATAATTTACGCTATCGTTTGGGCTAAAAAGCAAAAATCAAAATGGGCTTTCGGTGTGCCTGTGGTTTTAACCGTTGGGCTTTACGCCTTGTACTTTTGGCTTAAAATCAAACTTGTTAAAACTGACTTTGACCTTGACTATGGTTTTATCGGCGTGCTTGCCCCAGTCTTTGTTTACGTTATGCCTAAAAAGTGGCTCAAGCTTTTAGCGCTTGGGCTTTGCTTGGTGGTAACCAGCACGCTTGCAACAAGTGCAACGGGGATATTTATTTACGAACAACCAACCCTGCAATGGTTTTCATTGCTTGCTATTATCCCACTTGCTTTTTACAGTGGCGAAAAGGGTAAGTATAAACTAAAGTATCTGTTTTATTTGTACTATCCATTACATATGTTGGCAATTTACGGCTTGCAACTTTTATTATTGTATTAACCTAAAAAGTGGCTTTAAACGGCTTATAGGCCTACTTTTACGGCAAAAAAGGTGAGTTATGGAAGTTTCTGAAGCAATTTTAAAGCGTAGAAGCATAAGAAAGTTTACCGACCAAAAGGTAACTGACGAGCAAATTGATTTACTTTTAAAATCGGCAATGGCGGCGCCAAGCGCGTGCAATAAAAGGCCGTGGTTTTTTTACGTTGTTAAAAACCCTGAAAAGCTTAAACAGGTCAAAAGGGCGAGTATGTTTGCAAACAAAAACTCAAGCCTTGTTATAATTGCGTGCGGGGATTTAAAGCGTGCGCTCCCGCTAAAGCTTAGCGAGTATTGGATACAAGACCTTTCCGCCGCCGTTGAAAACCTATTGCTTACGGTAACCGATTTAGGCCTTGGCGCGTGCTGGTGTGGGCTACACCCGATGCAAGCTTCGGTTAAAAGGGTGCAAAAGGCTTTGGAAATGCCCGAGCACCACGTACCTATGGCTCTTATACACGTTGGGTATCCCGACGAAGCCCAAGAGCCACGCACCCAATACGAAGAAAAATGCGTAAAAATTATTGAATAACGTTTAAACTGAAAATTGACGCTGAAAGACGGTTGGGCAAAAGCCTTACCGTTTTTTAAACGGTTATTTATGGGACTTTATCAATAAAAGACCGAAAAATGCATAAAAAGTGAATAAAGCAAACCAAAAAAGACCTATCATATTATTGACAAAGCGGTAAAGTTTTGGTAAAATCGCAGTGTAAATGATATAAGTGGTAATTTGGCTTACTACTTAAAAAGCGTTTTGCAAACGGGATACGCTTGCAAAAATAATGCTATAGGAGAAAGAAATGAAGCTTACGTTTCGTTGGTATGGTGAAGGTGACGTTATACCTTTAAAACATATCAGACAGATACCTGCTATGTCAGGTGTTGTAACGGCCGTTTACGACGTGCCTGTTGGCGAAGTTTGGGATGAAGAACGCATTGAACGTTTAAAATGGCTTTGCGATAAAGAAGAGCTTGCTATGGAAGTTATCGAATCAGTTCCTGTGCACGAAGACATCAAGCTTGGCAAACCAACAAGAGACCAACTTATTGAAAATTACAAGGAAACGCTCCGTAACCTTGCAAAATTTGGCGTTAAGGTTGTTTGTTACAACTTTATGCCTGTTTTCGACTGGTTGCGTACCGATTTATACTTTGAACACCCAGACGGGTCAACGAGCCTTGCGTACCATCACGAAACCTTGTTAAAGCTTGACAAGTATAACTTGCATCTTCCTGGCTGGGATGAAAGCTACACCAATAACGAGCTTACAAACCTTTTAAGGGAATACGAAAGCGTTTCACACGAACAGCTTTTTGATAACCTTGTTTATTTCTTGAACGGCATTATGCCCGTTTGCGAAGAAACAGGTATCTCAATGGCTATCCACCCGGACGACCCACCTTGGGATATGTTTGGCTTACCACGTATTATTACGGGTATTGAAAGCTATGAAAAGCTTGTTGAAGCAGTACCAAGCCCAAGAAACGGTTTTACCTTCTGTACGGGTAGTTTAGGTGCGGGCAAATATCAGGACTTACCTGAAATGGCAAGAAGGTTTGCAGATAGAATCTTCTTTGCACATTTGCGCCAGGTTAAGCACTCAAGCGAACACGATTTCTGTGAAATCGGTCACCAAACCTACCAAGGCGACGTTGATATGTTTGCAATCGTTAAAAACCTTGTTGAAGCTGGCTTTGACGGTTACGTTAGACCTGACCACGGTAGAAATATCTGGGGCGAACAGGCAACACCGGGCTATGGCTTATATGACAGGGGCTTGGGCGCAACTTATTTAACCGGCTTATTTGAAGCAGTTGAAAAACTTATCAAAAAATAACGCTTATTTATTTAATATTTTAAATAAAAATACAAACAAGTGGGGTTTGCCCGCTTGTTTTTTCTTTACACACACAATATTTAGTGATATAATTAATTTTAATCATACCTGCAAAAGGTTGCTCAAATCTCAAGGGCTACCTAATCAAAGGCAGATAAACAAAAAATTTTTTTAAAAGGAGTAATAAATATGAAGAAAACTATAAGTGTTGTTTTGTTACTTTTAGTGGCATTAACATTTGTGTTTGCAGGCTGTCAAGGTACGGGCGGTTCTACAACGTCATCATCAGGCTTTTCCAAGTTTGAAAAGCTTTACGAAGCAGTAAGTGCTGAAGATTACGTTTTACCAACCAAGCTTACGGTTTCTTCAACACTTGAAAAGAGTGGTAAGGTTTCACAAACGGCTGTTTACAACTACGATAACGAAGCAAACTTTGCTGGCGTTGAAACGACTTATCACCACAGCGATGGTAAAAAATACGTAAATAAGCAATATAATCTTGTTGCGGAAATTGAAGGTCAAGAGTCTGTTGTTGCTGCAACGCTGGAATTATTCAATGCCGAAAGATTATCTCCACGTGCAACGCTTTATAAATCATTCAAGGTTTTACATAGCGGTGATGATAGCGAAAGCTTCTTTGAAGATTACGAGCTTGATGCAAATAAATATATTGCCGATTTATACAGTGCAATTATAGCTGCAAAAGAAGAAAAAACTGCAACCGTTAAGGTAACTAAAGGCGAAAACGAAAACGATTTTACAATCGAAGCAACGTCTAGTGATAAAAAGGCTTCTTGCACCGTTACGATTGTTGACGGTTTAATTTTAGAGTACACCCATAACTACAAAAAGGGTAGCTATAATTATATTGAAACAAAACAATTTACTTGGGATACTGCATCTGTAGAACTTCCAAAGAACATTGAAACCTGGATGGATTGTGTTTACGACTTTGGCGACGACTATTTCTATCTCCATTCATGTGAAGAAGACGGCTGTAACAATTCAGCACGTCAACAATCACTCAACACTTACGCTGACGTTTTCGTTTATACGTTAGATGAAGAAAAGGTTGCTGAAATCGACGCTCACTACGCTCAAATGGAAGCACACCTTGCATCAGTTGAAGCTTACGATGAAACAAAACACGGCTTTGTAAAGGATAGCGCTTTGTACGTTGCTAATAAGGAATTTGAACGTACGTTCTTTGACGTTTACGGCGATTATTTAGATTACGTAACGGGTCAATACCAAATCGCTTACATTTTATACTGCGTAAACGATAACGAAGAAAACACTACAAACAATACATTCGTTGATGAATACAGAACTGCAATGATCGCTGATTATTACAGATTATACAAGCTCATCTACGATACACAATACAGAGAATATTTCTTCAGCGAAGAAGACGGTTGGACCGAAGAAGATATTCAAATTGCACTTGAATATTCAGAACAATATGCTGATGAAACAATCGAAACTATTCAAAACAGACTTACTGAAATCGAAGTAGAATACAGAACAATCTTAAACCCAGGCGCAAGCGATCGTGTTGTTGAATTGTATGCTGAATTCGTTGCACTTAAGAACCAATACGCTCAAATCAAGGGTTACGACAACTATATGGAATACGCTTATAAGAACGAACACGACAGAGCGTATACACCTGAAGAAACCAACACGATGCGTAACTTCGTTAAGGAACACTTTAACGGTGCTGTTAGCAAAATGTTGGACGGCTACAGAAGCGAAACAAGTGGTACTGTTACTAACAAAGCACAAGAATACTTTAATGCGTTAAGCGATCGTTCGATTTTTAGTTCGGAAATTGCACTTAATGCTATCGGCGACTATTTCAAGACGTTAACTTCTACTGCACACGCGAAAGAAATTGATTATTACGCACGCGCAAATGAGTTATTCAAGAATGGCAACTACTTCAGGGGTCAATCTTATGAAGGTGCTTACGGTTGGTACGTCAGCAGCGCAAACACAGGTATATTGTACTTTGGCCCTGGTTATGACGGTGCTTTCACGTTCGTACACGAATTTGGTCACTATCATAACTACTGCTATAACCCAACAATCGACGTTTCAACTGACGTTGCTGAAATCCACTCACAAGGTAACGAAATGATCTTTTTATCTTACCTTAACGAATGGTTACCATCAAGTGCAAGAAGCTTATACCAAGCTTTAAT
>JAZTYT010000064.1:0-3126 GCA_045637045.1 Christensenellaceae bacterium
TGGGATTAACCGAAGAACAACAAGATATATATACGCTTTCATACATAAAAGACTTTACGCAAGAAGAAATCGCCAAAACGTTAAATTTAGAGCAATACCAAGTGAGCCGTATATTAAAGGAACTTGTTAACAACAAAAAAACACTTACCGAAGTAAGTGCTTTTTTCTGGTGACCCCTACGAGACTCGAACTCGTGTTACCGCCGTGAAAGGGCGATGTCTTAACCGCTTGACCAAGGGGCCTTATTAAATTTTATGGTAGCGGCGGTCGGATTCGAACCAACGACCTGCCGGGTATGAACCGGCCGCTATAACCAACTAAGCTACGCCGCCATTTGCCTTTTGTAAGGGAAGAGACTGGTTGCGGAGGTGGGATTCGAACCACACGACCTCCGGGTTATGAGCCCGACGAGCTACCGGACTGCTCTACTCCGCGACGTCAAATTGCTTGATTATTTTAAATGATTATTAAAACTTTGTCAACTGTTTTTACGCCAATTTGCAACAATTTTAAATTTTCTTGCAATTTTTAGCCAAGCTTTAGTTAGGCGTGGGCAAAATAGCTCAATTTGGGCGCAAAAAACGACAAATTACCCCCAAACGCGCAGTTTTGTTGGGTGTAAAGTCAAAAGTGGGGTTAATTAAGTTGCCTTTTATTTTTAATTTATGATAAAATACCACCATGAAAGACTTTTTGAACAAGATTATACCAAAGGGCAGGGTAGTCGGCGTTGCTTTATCTGGCGGCGAAGATTCCGTATGTCTTTTAAACTATCTCGTGGCTAAAAAAAGTCTTTTTAATATTGAAGTTGTTGCCGTAAACGTTGAGCACGGCATCCGTGGGCAGGAAAGCTTATCCGACACCCAGTTTTGCGTTGACCTTTGCAAAAAGCTTGGCGTTAAAATCAAGTGCTTTACGGTTGACGCGCCAGCACTTTCCAAAGCAACGGGCAAAGGGGTGGAAGCTTCAGCGCGTGAGTTAAGGTACGGGTGCTTTTTTGAAGCAATCAATCAAGGCTTTTGTGACGTAATTGCAACAGCTCACCATAAATCCGACAGCGCTGAAACGGTTTTGTTTAACCTTTTAAGGGGAAGCTCGCCAAGTGGTGTCAGCGGTATAGCGGCGGAAGCCTTTAACGGCAGGATTATTCGCCCACTTATTCGCGTTGATAAAGCTGAAATCACAAATTACGTGCAAAAAAACGGTTTGCAATTCGTTGTTGACAGCACCAACTCTGACGACGGATACACGCGCAATTATTTGCGTGGTAGGGTTATCCCTGCAATTAAGGAAAAATTCCCAGGGGCTGAAGACGCGCTTTTGCGCTTTGCTACTATTTCAAGGTTTGATAACGAATATTTATATGGCATTGCCTACGATAAGGTTTTATTAGAAGGCAACCGCGCAAGCATTAACTGTGGCCTTGAATATCCAATTTTTGCACGTGCTGTGGTGATTGCTTTTAAATATCTTGGTTGGCAAAAAGATTACGATAACGGCCATATAGACGCACTTTTTGAGTTAAAGGGCAATCAAAGCGGTAGGATGGTTGACTTGGCTGGTGACCTTTACGCCATAAAAGAAGGCGACAGCGTAGTTATTAAAAAACGCCAAAGTATTGACGAATTGAATAAGCCTTATAAACTTGGCAGTTTTGATTTTGGCAATCAAAAGGTAACCGTTCAAAGAGCCGATTGCTTAAACCTTGGCGACGGCGCGCTGTATTTTGACGGCGACAAAGTGCCTAAAACGGCACGCTTTAGGTTAAAGGCAGACGGAGATAAATTCACAAAGTTTGGCGGTGGCACGGTTTCGCTTAAGAAATATCTCACTGACAAAAAAATACCAACCGACGCGAAAAAACGAACTATCGTTTTAGCCTGCGACGACACCGTTTACGTGGTGGTCGGCGTTGAAATTTCAAAACGCGTTGCCGTTGACGAACAAACAAAAAATATAATTAAAATAAGCGTTGAGCCCAACGCTTGAAAGGGGTAACCAAAATGTACAACGATTTAGAAAAAATACTTTTTAACGAAGAACAAATTCAAGCGCGCATTAAAGAAGTTGCTGAACAAATAGACAAAGACTACGCTAACGAAACCCCTGTGGTTATCGGTATTTTAAAGGGTTGCTTTATGTTTTTTGCCGACCTTTTGCGCCAGGTTAAGACCAACGTTGAAGTTGACTTTATGGCAATATCAAGCTACGGGGACGGCACTAAAACTTCGGGCGAAGTTAAAATGATTAAGGACCTTGACAGGACCATTGAAGGCCGTCACGTTATCATTGTTGAAGATATCGTTGACACGGGCTACACGGTTAAATATCTCATGACCACCCTTTCAGCGCGCAACCCTAAATCAATCAAGCTTTGCACACTTCTTGATAAAAAAGCGCGTAGGGAAGCTGAAATTTCCCCCGACTACGTTTGCTTTGACGTGGGTGATGAATTTGTTTTGGGCTACGGCTTAGATTATGCGCAGCTTTATCGCAACCTACCAGTAATCGGTGTGTTAAAGGAAAGTGTTTACAAAAAATAATAGCCTATAAGCCGATTATCGGCAAAAATCAATATAAAAAGAAAAATGCTAACGGTAGTGATCCGTTAGCATTTTTTGGTTGTTTACGCTTTTTACTCGGTAACTCTTCTAAACGGCTTGTAGAAAAAGCAGAAAAAGATAACCCAAAGTGAAGCAAGCCCCACCACTACGTAGATAATGCGTGAAACGATACTCATCGTGCCAAAAATCATAGCGACAAGGTCAAACGCAAAAAGGCCAACCAGTAGCCAGTTAAGTGCACCGATAATTACTAAAATAAAAGATATAATTGTTGTTATTTTCAAAGCAATATCCCCCTTTGATACTATTATTATCTAAAAGGGGATTTTTTATACACAAAAAAAGCGAGCCTATTATAAGCTCGCTTTAACGTTATTTAATTAGTTCGATTAACAGGTGGTCAAAGTCGCAATGCTCAACGAAGTCGGACTTTTGAAACTTAACGAAATTAAATTTAGCAAAGTTAAAGATGTTGTCTTTAACGATGAGTGGGGTTGGTATATCCAGCGTGTGGCACATTTCGGCAATATAATCAAAGAAGAGCGAATAAGTCGGAGGCCAA
>JAZTYT010000065.1:0-8917 GCA_045637045.1 Christensenellaceae bacterium
AGTTGTAAACACCCCCAAAAAGGCTGAACAAAGCCCATATATTTTAGAAGTTAATAACCTTAAAAAGTACTTCCCGATAGAAAAAAATCTTCTTGGCACGCCAACCAGGTTTTTAAAGGCCGTTGACGACGTTTCCTTTAAGGTAAAGCGTGGTACGACGTTGGGGGTAGTTGGTGAGTCCGGTTGTGGTAAAACGACCCTTGGCAGAACTATTTTAAGATTGCACGACATCACCGACGGCAAGGTTATATTTAACGGCGAAGACATTACCAATATGTCAAAAAGTGAGCTTCGCCAAAGAAGAACACAGCTTCAGCTTATATTCCAAGACCCTTATTCAAGCTTACCACCAAGAATGACGGTTGGTAATATCATTGCAGAAGCAGTTAGGGTGCACAATATCGTACCTAAAGATAAGGTTACCGAACACGTACGCGATATTATGAAAAAATGTGGGCTTCAACCCCATTGGTACGACCGTTACCCC
Source organism: Christensenellaceae bacterium (assembly GCA_045637045.1). Classification (GTDB taxonomy): domain Bacteria; phylum Bacillota; class Clostridia; order Christensenellales; family Borkfalkiaceae; genus UBA4636. The sequence continues at coordinate 488 of JAZTYT010000065.1, forward strand.
CACGAATTTTCAGGTGGACAACGCCAACGTATTTGTATTGCGCGCGCTCTTGCAGTTAACCCACAGCTGGTTATTTGCGACGAGCCAGTTTCGGCGTTAGACGTATCTATTCAAGCCCAAATTATCAATCTTTTAAAGGATTTGCAAAACAAATTGGGGCTTACCTACCTGTTTATCTCTCACGATTTATCGGTAGTTAAGTACATTACCGACAACATTTTGGTTATGTATTTAGGTAACGTAATGGAGCTTGGTAGCACAGATACGATATTTGATAACCCACTTCATCCTTACACTAAAGCGTTGTTCTCTGCAGTACCCGTCCCTGACCCTGATAGCAAGATGAACAGAATTATATTAAAAGGGGATATTCCTTCACCAGCAAATCCACCTGCAGGCTGTAAATTCCATACCCGTTGCTCTGAATGTATGGAAATTTGTAAAACCAAAGCGCCTGAATACGTAGAAGCTGAAGAAGGGCATTTCGTTGCGTGCCACTTATATAAAGCAAACGATGAAAATGCTTAAGCCATTAAAAAGTGGCTGTATAAGTCGGTTAACAACGATTTTACGTTTAATTTATTTATTTTTAAGCCCCCAATACGATTAAAAGGAGTGCAAGGATAAATAATGAAAAAGGAAAAAAAGCATAAACAACCATATTTTGACGACGGGCATACCATTTACAGTATGGAGCATCTCGTCGGGCCGGAAAATTACAATAAAAAGGAAAAAAACGTAGGGCTTACGCGCAAGGAAAGGTGGGCTGCAATAAAGGCGGCGTACCACACCTATTTACCCATTTTATTGGGAATAATAGGCTGTTTCTCGCTGGCAATTCTGCTTATGTATTTCTGGCTGAAGTAAAGGAGTAAGATTAATGAAAACAAAGTTATTATCAATCATTTTGGTGTTATTGATGATTTTTTCTTCGGTAGCGTGTACTGATAAGACTGGCGCAACGACGGGTGGGCAGGGCTCATCTTCAACCCAAACGTCGCAAACCCAATCCAATCAGCTACAGCTTTTAAAGAGCGATTTTAAATTATCAGAAGCCGATATGGTTAACCGTATTAAAGCCGAATACCTTTTGGAAAACGACGGATATAAATCGGACGATGAAATTATCGTAATGGTTGCGCTTGAAAGCCAATCACTTCTCGACCATTACCTTGATAATTACCAAGGCAAGTACAAATCCGTTGGTGATTTTGCAAGCTCTTCGGCTGGTAAATCAATCATAAAGAGTATTGAAGTCGCTCAAAACGAGCTTATAAACAGGCTTAACGGTTTAGGGCTTATACACGAAGTTACGGCAACCTATAACACTATTATTAACGCCGTAGCCGTTAGGATAAATTACGGTGATATGCAAACGGTTTCACAGCTTGCAAACGTTTCAACCGTTATTATGTCTGAAACCTATAACCACCCACAGGATACCACGGGTAGTACTGGTGGCTCTGCCGTAGAAAACGAAGTCGATATTTACGACACTGGTATTTTTAAGCCAGTCGGCGTAGATTACACGGGTAATAACACGTCGGTTGCCGTTTTAGACTCGGGCTTTGACTGCAGTCACTCGGTATTTGCAAACCAACCGTCAGACCCAATGTTTAAAATGAACGACATTGCAAGGGTTTTACCTGAAACCAAAGCTGCGCAAGCAACAAGGTCGCTCGATTTAGACGACGTTTACTACAGCGATAAAATTCCTTTCGTGTACGATTACGCCGACAAGGACGCCGACGTTTTCCCATACGATAGCGAACACGGTACGCACGTTGCAGGTATTATCGGTGGTCAAGACGACGTTATCACGGGTATTGCAAAAGATACCCAATTAGTACTTATGAAGGTTTTCCCCGACCTTGATTCGGGCGCTGAAACCGACGATATTTTACTCGCACTTGAAGACGCGGTTTTATTGGGCGTTGACGCAATCAATATGTCGCTTGGCTCGGCGTGTGGTTTTACGCGTGAAGAAGACGGCAACAAGATTAACGCCGTTTACGATAAAATTAACGAAGCGGGCATAAGCTTGGTAACTGCAGCAAGCAACGACTACAACTCGGCTTACGGTGGCGCAGAAGGTAACACCAATAAGGTTACCAACCCAGACAGCGCAACCGTTGGCTCGCCTTCAACCTACGAAGCTTCTTTATCGGTTGCTTCAATCAGCGGTAAAAAGAGCAGATATATCGTTGCAAATAATGAGCAAGTTATATTCTTTAACGAATCAAATTCTATAAACGGCAAGGCGAACGATTTCTTTAAAGAAATCGGCATCGGCTCTGGTCAAACGAAAGAATACGAATACGTAACTATCCCAGGCAACGGCTTAAAGGTTAACTATGCAACGCTTGGCGATAAGGTAAAGGGTAAAATCGCGCTCGTTCGCCGTGGCGATAACACCTTTGAAGAAAAAGCACAGCTTGCTAAAATGGCAGGCGCAATCGCTTGTATTATTTACAACAACGTAGAAGGCGATATACTCATGTCAATGGGTAAATCCGACCATATACCAACCATTTCAATATCTAAAGAAGACGGCGCTAAATTAGCGTCTAAATCCCAAGGCACGTTAGTGCTTTCCGACAACAACAAAGCAGGCCCGTTTATGAGCGACTTCTCGTCCTGGGGGCCAACGTCGGATCTTAAGATTAAGCCTGAAATTACTGCGCACGGTGGCGATATTTATTCAGCCGTACCAGGCGGTGGGTACGATTACCAAAGCGGTACTTCAATGGCTTCGCCAAATATGTGTGGCGCAATCGTTCTTATAAGACAACACTTAAAGGAACAATATCCTGAACTTGAAAACGATCCTAAACAGTTGACGACGCTTACAAATCAGCTTTTGATGTCAACGGCAACTATCGTTCTTAACGAGCAGGGCAACCCTTATTCGCCAAGAAAACAAGGCGCAGGGCTTGCAAGCTTAAAGAGCGCAGTTACAACGCCTGCCTATATCACGGTTGACGATTGTGACAAGACTAAATTAGAGCTTGGCGACGACCCACAAAAGACTGGCGTTTATACGATGACCTTTAACGTTGTAAACCTTTCTGAAAATTCAGTCGTTTACGATATGTCGGTTTTAGCAATGACCGAAAGCGTTTCGTCTTCAAACAACCAGTTCGTTGCTGAAAAGTCCTATATGTTATCGGGTAGCACAAGCTACAAGGTTATCTCTAACGGCGCTTTAGCAGGTAAAACGCTTACCGTACAAGCAGGTCAAACTGCAAAGGTAGAAATTACCTATACGCTCGGTAAAGACGATATCAAATACTTAACTAATACCTTCCCGTACGGTCAGTACGTTGAAGGCTTTGTGAAATTAAACTCAACCCAAGAAAACGGCATTAACTTAAACGTACCGTTCCTTGCTTTCTTTGGCGATTGGACTGAAGCTCCTTTATTCGACAAGACCTATTACGAAGTTGAAAGCGAAGCCCACAACGGCGCAATCGACGAAGAAGATAAGTTAAAAGCCGATTATTACGCAACGACGCCTTACGGCTCGTATTATTACAACTACATTATTCCACTTGGTACTTACCTATACGATATCGACACTAACGCTTACGACGCTATTCCTGCGTCTGAAGACCATATTGCAATGTCAAACTTCTTAGGCAGTATCGACGGGCTATCCTGCGTATATGCAGGGCTTTTGCGTAACGCAAAGGAAATGCACTACAGCATAGTCAATAAGGTTACTGGCGAAGTCGTATGGGAATACGTTGATTATCGCGCGCAAAAGGCGCATTACTACGGTGGTATTCAATTCCCGTACTACGATAATTTGAGATTAAGCAATTACCGAATGGGTTTAACCAATAACTGCGAATACGAATTTGTAATGAGCGCAGTTTTAGACTACGGCGACGGTGGTGTTTCATCAAACGTAAGAAACTCCTTCGGCTTTGACTTCTATATTGACGACGAAGCGCCCGTAATCAAAGAAGTAACCTACGACAAAGAATACGATAGAACGCTTAAAAAAGACCGTTACTATATCAATATGACGGTTTACGACAACCACTACGCAATGAGCGTTCAACCAATCCTTTTCACGTCTTCTTCAAGCTACACCTTCCTTACGGAAAACCCAATCCCAATCTACAGCGAAAAGGGTAGCGATACAACCTTACGCTTTGAAATCACCGATTATCTTGAAGATATTGAGTTTGACGAGCTTATCCAAAGTGGTCTTGCTTTCTCGGTTGACGATTACGCGTTGAACGCAAACCTTTACATTTGCCAGCTCCCAGGTACGAAAGGCGACTTTACCTTTACCAAAACTGGCGAATTGGAATCAACGCCATTAAACATTTACGCTGCATATCAAGGCGACGTAGTTGACCTTACAAAATACCTTGCAACAAAAGACGGCTCAGTTGACGAAAACAAGGATTACCTTAAATATCTCCTTTGGGAATCGTCAGACGAAAGCGTTGCGGTTATTAAAGAAGGCCAATTAAAGTGCTTGAAAAAAGGTGTTGTAACCATCAAGGTTACCGAGCAAATGGATCTTAAGGCTGCTTCCTTAATCGTAAGGATTGGCGAAAAGTCCGACGCTTATATACCAGACGACTCGGTTATCGGCACTTTTGAAGACGCAAGCGTAAAGAAAATCAGATTTTCGCATTTTGAAACCGTTTTTGCATATTCAAGGGCGGCGCAATACTCTGAAATCGGCGCAACGGGCGACACCAAGTTTATCTCTGCCGTGGGCGGAATAAGCTTTTACCCAGGCGAACAAATCAGGCTGTTTTACGATTTCGACCCGTGGTATGCTGAAGATAACTACGAGCTTACTTTCAGTTCTAAAAACCCAACGGTAGCAACCGTTGACGAAACGGGTAAGGTTACGGCCCTTAAAAAGGGTTCAACCATTATTGAACTACGTATTGAAGGCTCTAACATTATGGCAAGCATAAACGTAACGGTAAACAGTGAATTTATCATTGAAAACCGTCAGCTTATCGCTTACAAGGGGCTTGGTGGCGAAGTAATCATCCCTGACGACGAAGGTATTTTATATATTGGTGCGTACGCGTTCTGTCTTTACGAAACCGACCAAACGATGGAATTACCTGAAGACGATTACGACGCAAACAAGATTCCTTCAATGAACACTTCTATTACCAAGGTAGTTATCCCTGAAGGCGTTGAAGAAATTCAAAAATACGCGTTCTATAATTGTATCAACCTTGAAGAAGTCGTTATCCCAGACTCAATGAAGTTTATTAGAGAGTACGCTTTCTATAAAACCGAAATTAAAGAAATTGACCTTAAAAAGTCAAAGCTTATCGGCGCGTTCGCTTTTGCCGAATGTAGTCAGCTTCAAACGGTGGTTATGCCCGAAATGTACGCTATCGGTCGCCGTGCCTTTGAAAACTGCGTAAGCCTTAACAACGTTGACTTAACCGAGTTAAGAAACGCAGGCAGGGAAGCCTTTAAGGGTTGCACGGGCTTAACAAACGTAATTTTCGGTCAATACACCAAGCTTGCTTACGCTATGTTTGTTATGTCGGGCGTAAAGAGCGTAACCTTATACGAAACGGAAGTTATCCCGGAATATTGCTTTGCAAAGTGTGAAAACCTTCAAAGCGTTACTATCAAAAACGACCTTGGCATAATATCGACGGGTGCGTTTAGCGAATGTCCTAACCTTAAAACCGTTAATTTTGAAAAATCGGTAAATCTTATAGGGGATCAGGCGTTCTACAAAACGGGGCTTGAAAGTATAACCTTGCCTAATTGCAACGTTACACTTGGCGATTACTCATTCTATCAAAGCGAAGGTTTAACTACGGTTAAATTTGGCGCAAACACTAAAATTACACAAATCAACGGTAGCGTGTTTGAAGGCACAAGCCTTAACGAGTTTATCGTTGATGCACAAAACGCAAGCTACGCCGTTTCAACTGACGGTAAGCTTTTAGAAAACAAAGCTGGCAACTCAATAATTTTTGCCGTAACTAATATTGGCGAAGATTACGTTGTCGACGCAAAATACACTTCTATCGGCACAAGCGCGTTTGCCGGCAGTAACGTAGTTACGTTAACTATTACCAATAAGGATTTAGTCCTTGGCGAATACGCGTTTATCGGTGCTAAAAACCTTACTAACGTAAACCTACCAACCGAAGAAGGCTTCAAGGTAAGCGCATACGCGTTTAGCGGCGCAAGCTCTCTTACTACGGTTAATAACCTTGACAAAGTTAAGGAAGTAGGCGATTACGCATTTGCAGAAAGTGGTATTTTAACTGCAAACGTTAGCGAAAACGCAATCTACGGCGAGGGCGTATTCTTTAAGAGTAAGCTTGAAGAAGCAACGATTGGTAAAAACGCAACGTTTGGCCTTGGTGCTTTCCAAAGCTGTTTAAACCTTGTTACGGTAAATATGCCTGAAGAAGGTGGGGTACACTTTGGTTCTTCCTGCTTTGCATACGACACGGCGCTTACCAATATCGACCTTTCAAAGACTGACGAATATATTGAAGATTGTACCTTTATGGGCTGTTCAGTACTTAAAACGGCAATTCTTACAAACGTTAAAAAGATTGGTATGTGCGCGTTTGCCGACTGCGAAATTTTAACTACGGTATCAATGCCAATAGTTGAAGAAATCGGTATGGGCGCGTTCTCGGTATCACAATTCTACTTATCATACGGATACATTGAAGACGGCGTTGCGCCAACCTTTAATATCCTAACCCTACCTGAAACGTTAACCACGTTAGGCGAAGGTGCGTTTGCATACTGTCAAGGCTTACAACAGGTTGAAATCAAGGGCGATTTAGAAAGCATACCAACGTTGTGCTTTGCGTTCTGCTCCAACCTTGAAAGAGTAGTGCTTCCTGCAAACGGCGTTGCTAAAATCGACGATTACGCCTTTGCAAGATGCGTGCTTCTTGCAAGCATTGATTTATCTCACACCGAAGTCATCGGCGAATACGCCTTTGCAAGCAACGCAGACGATCCTGGCGTATTAACCAACATCGACCTTTCGTCAGCAATAACCATTGGCGATTACGCCTTTGCAAGCACCTACGTAACCAACGCAATTTCAAGCCCAACGCTTGAAGAAGTCGGCGCGTACGCTTTCCACTCAACCTATATTCCGTCGTTTGATCTACCTAACTTAAAGGTAATAGGTGAAGGCGCGTTCTCTTACAATACGAGCCTTAAGGAATTTACCTTCTCTAAAGACCTTGAAAGCATTAAGCAGATGGCGTTCGTAGGTTGTACTTCCCTTAAGGAATTTAAGTATCACGACGGAACGCAAGCCTTAAACGACGGCGCGATTAACGATTACGCCAAGATAGACGGTGGTGCGCTTTACGTTAAGATGCAAAGTGGTGATTGGCTACTTACGTCAGTTCCATCGGCTATGCAGGCTGAAACGTTAACGGTTAGCCCGGGCACGACGAGAATTGAGTTCTACGCCGGCAACGAAAACCCAAACGTTAAGCACATCGTTTTACCTGAAGGCTTAAAGCTTATCGGTAATTATGCTTTCTACGGCTACAAAAAGCTTGAAAGCGTTGAGTTTAGAACGGTTAACGCACCACAGCTCGAAAGCCAATACAATTCAAGCTTAGTGCTTGACGAAAGTGCGCCTGGCTTTGAAACCTTACACGCATATTTCGATTTATTCGGTTTAGAGCTTTACTACAACAACTTTATCGACCTATTGGGTAACAAAAACCCAATCAAGATGATTCTTCCTAAAAATGCAGACGTAAGCGGTTACGACGCGCTTACCTACCAGGTTTACTTCGGTAAGGTAGAAGACGCTGAAAGAAGCGATTACGTTGCAATGGAAGACAACTTAATCAAATTTATAGAATACGCGCAAATAATTGCCAATATCGAACACGTTTTATTAGGCCACGAAACGCTTATTGATAACGCGCTTACGGCTTACAACTCACTTACGCAAAGCGCCCAAGATTACGGTATTTCGCAGCAAGATTGGGACAATATGGTAAAGGTTGTAAACGACGCTAAACAAAAACTCGTTCAAACCAAGCTTGAAAAGGCTGAACAAGTTGTACGCGACGTTCAAGCGCTTATCGACGCGCTTGATAAAAACTTCGATATCGAAAACTTATCCGAACTTAAGCAAGTTGCAAGCGCAATCAACGGCTTGACCTTGGAAAACAGACTTATTCTTGATTTAACTGCTTACAATCAATTAGTTGCAGAATACAACAAATATCTTGAATCAGTACAAACGGAAATCGAGCCTGTTGTTAAGGCGGTTAACGCTTTAACCATTAACGAAGCTATTGCTACAGGGGCTGTTACGCTTGCAATGAGTGGTATAGCATTGGCGCTTGGCATTGTTTTAAAGAGAAAATTCATTTAAGGGGGGCAGGGATAGAATTATGAAAAAGAAAATAATAATTATCG
>JAZTYT010000066.1:0-2257 GCA_045637045.1 Christensenellaceae bacterium
ATGGCAATCGCCGCTTACGCTATCGGCGCAAAGCAAGGCTACGTTTACGTTCGTGCTGAATATCCTATCGCCGTTAACAGATTACAAATTGCTATCAACCAAGCAAGAGAATACGGCTTATTAGGTAAAAATATTTTAGACACTGGTTTTGACTTCGACCTTGAAATCCGTCTTGGTGCTGGTGCTTTCGTTTGTGGTGAAGAAACTGCGCTTATGACTTCTATCGAAGGTAAACGTGGTGAACCACGCCCACGTCCACCGTTCCCAGCAAACAAGGGTTTATTTGGCAAGCCAACCGTTCTTAACAACGTTGAAACTTACGCAAACATTGCTCAAATCATCTTAAAAGGTCCAGAATGGTTCGCATCAATGGGTACTGAAAAGAGCAAAGGTACTAAAGTTTTCGCGCTCGGTGGTAAGATCGTTAACACGGGTCTTGTTGAAATCCCAATGGGTACGCCACTTCGCACTATCATTGAAGATATCGGCGGCGGTATTCCAAACGGTAAAAAGTTTAAGGCAGCACAAACTGGTGGTCCATCAGGCGGTTGTATCCCAGCGTCACTTTTAGACGTTCAAATCGACTACGACAACTTAACCGCAATCGGCTCAATGATGGGTTCGGGTGGTTTAATCGTTATGGACGAAGACAACTGTATGGTTGACATCGCTAAATTCTTCCTTGAATTTACCGTTGACGAATCCTGTGGTAAGTGTACGCCTTGCCGTATCGGTAACAAACGCTTATTAGAGCTTTTAACAAAGGTTACCGAAGGTACTGCAACTATGGAAGACCTTGACAAAATGGAAGAGCTTTGCTACTACATCAAAGCAAATTCACTTTGTGGTTTAGGTCAAACTGCACCAAACCCAGTTCTTTCAACACTTCGTTACTTTAAAGACGAATATATTGCGCACGTTAAAGAAAAGAGATGTCCTGCAGGCGTTTGCAAGAAGCTTTTAAGCTTTAACATTGACAGAGAAAAATGTATCGGCTGTGGTATGTGCGCTAAACAATGTCCTGCGGGCGCAATCGTTAAAACCGATTACGTTGCACCAGGTCACAAGCTTCCATCTTACGAAATCAAGCAAGATAAGTGCGTTAAATGCGGTGCTTGCGTTGGTACTTGTAAGTTTAAAGCAATTTCTAAAGGTTAATAAGGCGGTGTAGATTATGATAAATCTTAAAATTAATAATATTCCTGTAAGCGTTCCTGAAGGAACAACTATTTTAGAAGCCGCAAGAGTTGCAGGTGTTAAAATTCCTACCCTTTGCTATATGAAGGAAATCAACGCAATCGGCGCTTGCCGTATTTGTGTTGTTGAAGTTAAAGGCGCACGTGGTTACGCTGCAGCCTGCGTTCACCCTGTTTCAGAAGGTATGGAAGTATTTACCGATACTCCAGCTATCCGTAAATCACGCAAAGCAACTTTAGAGCTTATTTTATCAGACCACAACAAGGATTGTTTGTCTTGCGATAGAAATATGCATTGCGAGCTTCAAGCCCTTTCTTACGAATATGGTTGCGACGCTAACAAGTATAAAGGCGCTGTAAACGAATTTGAAAAGGATTTTTCAACCGATTATTTAGTTCGTGACAACCAAAAATGTATTCTTTGCAGACGCTGCGTTGCAGTTTGTAACAAAATTCAGCACTGTGGCGTTATCAATCCGTTAAACCGTGGCTTTGCAACTGAAATCGGTCAAGCCTTCGGCGAAGATTTAGATACTTCACCTTGCGCAGGCTGTGGTCAATGTATTAACGTTTGTCCAACTGGCGCTTTAACTGAAAAGAGCGAAATCGACAAGGTTTTAGAAGCTATCGCTGATCCGGAAAAGGTTGTTATCGCTGGCGTTGCTCCATCAGTACGCGCAGGTTTAGGCGAAGAATTCGGTTACCCAATCGGTACTAACGTTGAAGGCAAGATGGTTCAAGCAATGAAGATGCTTCAATTCGATAAGGTTTTCGACGTAAACGTTACCGCTGACCTTACTATTTTGGAAGAAGCAAACGAACTCGTTGAAAGAATCACTTCAGGTGGCACGCTTCCTATGATTACAAGCTGTTCACCAGGTTGGGTTAGATTCTTGGAATACTACTATCCAGAACTTATTCCAAATCTTTCAAGCTGTAAGTCACCACAACAAATGTTCGGCGCAATCGTTAAGACCTATTACGCGCAAAAAATGGGTATCGACCCAGCTAAAATTTACGTTGTATCAGTTATGCCTTGCGTTGCAAAGAAATTTGAAAAG
>JAZTYT010000067.1:0-2026 GCA_045637045.1 Christensenellaceae bacterium
TAAGACCGTCTACCTTAATATCCATCTGAATTGCAGTGATACCTTCTTTAGTACCTGCAACCTTAAAGTCCATATCGCCATAGAAGTCTTCAACACCCTGAATATCTACCATTGTGATAAAGTCATCACCGCTTGTAACAAGACCGCAGGAGATACCGGCAACAGGAGCTTTAATCGGAACGCCTGCATCCATAAGAGCCATAGTTGAACCGCAAACTGAACCTTGAGAAGTAGAACCGTTTGAAGATAAAACTTCAGAAACGAGTCTTATAGCGTACGGGAATTCTTCTTCACTTGGAATAACCGGTTCAAGTGCTCTTTCAGCAAGTGCACCGTGACCAATTTCACGTCTACCTGGGCTTCTTAACGGCTTTGCTTCGCCAGAAGCGTAACCAGGCATGTTGTAGTGATGCATATATCTCTTAGAAACTTCTTCGTCTAAACCTTCGAGTTTTTGGATATCACCGATTGTACCTAAAGTACAAGTACTCATAACCTGTGTTTGACCACGTGTGAAAACGCCCGTACCGTGAACGCGTGGTAAAACGCCGTGTTCACACCAGATTGGACGGATTTCCGTTAAAGATCTGCCGTCAGGACGAACGCCTTGATGCGTGATTTTAGCACGAACCTTTTCTTTTGTGATATAGTAAAGGCTGTCTTTGATTTGACGGATTAAATCGCCTTCGTCAAGACCTAAAAAGTCAAAACCTGTGAAATCTTCTGCAAGGAAGTGTTCCAAGCATTCAGCTTCAACTTGGTCTTGTCTTGCTTGTCTAACTTGTCTGTCGAAGGTGTCAAGCGCCCAGTCTAACTTTTCGCTTGCGAATTCGCGTACGATTTGGTCAAGTTCAGGGATAACCTTGTAAAGCTCGATTTGCTTTTTAACCTTACCGCAATCAGCAACGATAGATTCAACGAAAGCGCATTGCTTTTTGATTTCTTCGTGGCCGAATAAAATTGCGCCGATCATTTCTTCGTCGTCGATTTCTTTAGCACCAGCTTCAACCATCATAATAGCGTCTTTCGTGCCTGAAAGGTTGAGATGAAGCGTTGATGCTTCGCGTTCTGCAATAGTTGGGTTGATGATATACTTGCCGTCAACGAGTGCAACTACAACTGAACCTGTTGGGCCTTGGAAAGGAATATCTGAAATTGAAAGCGCAACTGACGAGCCTAACATTGCAAATGGTTCTGGTGCGATGTCAGGGTCAACTGAAAGTGCCGTTGCAACAACGGTTACGTCGTTAAATAAACCCTTTGGGAAAAGTGGACGGATAGGTCTGTCGATAAGTCTTGACGTTAAGATAGCCTTATCGCTTGCTCTGCCTTCACGACGCTTGAAACTGCCTGGGATTTTACCAACGGCATACATTTTTTCTTCGTAATCAACTGATAATGGGAAGAAATCCATCCCGTCTCTTGGTTGTTCGCTCATAGTTGCGTTAACCATAACTACGGTTTCACCGCAACGGATTAAGCAAGAACCGTTTGCTTGTTGTGCGTACTTACCTACTTCAACGATAACTTCTCTACCGCCGATTTCGGTCTTAAAAGTCTTAAAATTTTCTAACATGTTTTCTCCTTCTACTACTAAACTCTCTATAGGAAACGGACGGTTAGCTAACTATCCGTTATAACCGATTTTACCCACTTTTTTAAGGCTGTGGGCGTGAATTTGACAAGTAATAAAGAAAAATAGGGGTGGCAAAAAACGCCCCCCGATTTTAAGAATTACTTTCTTAAGTTGAGTCTCTTGATAAGGTCTCTGTACTTTTCGATATCTTTTGATTTGAGATAGTCAAGTAAGCCTTTTCTACGACCTACCATCTTTAAAAGACCACGTCTTGAGTGATTGTCGTGCTTGTTTAAAGATAAGTGTTCGTTAAGGTGGTTAATACGTGCTGTTAAAAGTGCAACTTGTACTTCAACTGAACCAGTGTCACCTTCGTGAGTAGCGTATTGTTCGATAATGTTGGTTTTTACTTCTTTTTCCATTTTTATTCTCCTTATATAACCTTCTGTG
>JAZTYT010000068.1:0-5584 GCA_045637045.1 Christensenellaceae bacterium
TTTCACGTGAAACATTTGATTTTTTCGGTGTATATTTATACTTTGATAAAATTTATTTCATTATTTGACCAAAAATGTTAATTTTGTGCTAAAATGTCGATAGGAAAATGAGAATTTATAAAATGGCACTATTTTTAACAATTTAGTTTGCTAAAAATATTATATTGTGTTAAAATAATAATATAAAAAGATAATGGCGGTTTATAGCCGTAAGGAGTAATATAAGATGAAAAATTCAGGCAAAATTCTTGTTGGTATTGTTGCGCTGGTTATAGTGGCGCTACTTGCCGCAACATATTTTTATAACAATACGATAGAAAGCTCAGTATTCTGGCAAAAAGCAGGTTTTGTGTTCACTGAAGACGCTGATAATTGGGCGATTGGTGATTATTATACCGAAAACAAACTTGTTAATGGCGCTCCACTTAAAAACAGCGCTAATAAGCCTTATGTAAAAAAGGTTGACGACAAGGAAATACCACTTAAAGTTTTATACGTTGACGCTGAAAACGGCTTTATCATTTTAGAACAAGCGGAATTTGATAAGTTATATATTGACGTTTACACCGTAAAGGCGTACAAAGGTAATACCGTTAAATTTGAAGCTAATTTCAACCGTGAATACGAATGGGTAAGAATTCAAGCGCTTGAAGCAACCGGTACTGTTGTAGTTGACGCAAGCAACCCTAACCAAGGCTCAATTTGGTCCGATTTATTGATGCCAATTTTATCAATCGGCGTTGGCATTTTCATCATCGTATTATTCGTGCGTCAGGCAAAGGGCGCAAACGCAGGCGCAATGGATTTTGGCAAGACCAAAGCCCAGGTTATTACTAATATTAAGGTAAGGTTTTCAGACGTTGCCGGTGCTGAAGAAGAAAAAGTTGAGCTTCAGGAAATCGTAGAATTCCTTAAAAACCCACAAAAATTTGCAGCGCTCGGCGCAAGAACGCCTAAAGGCGTTTTGCTTGTTGGTAACCCCGGTACCGGTAAAACCCTTTTTGCTAAAGCCGTTGCTGGCGAAGCAAGTGTTCCGTTCTTCTCAATCAGTGGTTCTGACTTCGTTGAAATGTTCGTTGGCGTTGGCGCGTCAAGGGTACGCGACCTGTTTAACACAGCCAAAAAGAACCAGCCTTGCATTATCTTCATCGATGAAATCGATGCTGTGGGCCGTCAACGTGGCGCAGGCCTTGGTGGTGGCAACGACGAAAGGGAACAAACCTTAAACCAATTACTCGTACAAATGGACGGTTTTGAAAGCAACGAAGGCATTATCGTTATGGCTGCAACCAACCGTGCCGACGTATTAGACCCGGCTCTTTTAAGACCTGGCCGTTTTGACAGAACTATTTACGTTAATATGCCTGACGTTAAGGGCCGTGAAGCAATCTTGAAGGTGCACGCGCGCAATAAACCGCTTGCGCCCGACGTAAACTTTAAAGTACTCGCGCGTATGACGGGCGGTTTTAGCGGTGCGGACCTAGCGAACCTTTTAAACGAAGCTGCAATTTTAGCGGCAAGACAAAACAGAAAATTTTTAACCAACCAAGACCTTTACGAAGGTATTAACAAGGTGTTAATCGGCCCACAAAAGCGTTCAAGAATCGTTACCGAAACGGACAAACGCCAAACTGCATACCACGAAGCAGGCCACGCAATCATTGCAGAGCTTTTACCGGGCTGTAACCCAGTTCACGAGGTTTCAATCATTCCACGTGGCGCAGCAGGTGGCTACACGATGACGCGCCCTGATAACGACGACCAATACCTTGTTAAGTCCAAGCTTTTAGACGACCTTGTAATGACAATGGGTGGTCGCGCGGCTGAAGAAATCGTGATTCACGAAGTGACTTCAGGCCCAAGCGCTGATATTCAACACGTAACAAAGCTTGCAAAGCGTATGGTAACCGAATGGGGTATGAGCGAAAAACTCGGCCCAGTATGTTACGGCAGTGGCACGGAAATCTTCCTTGGCAGGGATTATCAAACCAAGGCTGAATACAGCGAAGAAACGGCAAAAGCTATCGACGACGAAATTAGAAGCATCGTACACAACAGCTATAAAAAGGCAGTTGAATTATTGACTGCAAACAAGCATCTTTTAGAAACGATGGCACGCGTTTTAATCGAAAGAGAAACAATCTATACCGATGAAGTTAAGCTTATTATGGAAGGCAAGACTCACCAGGAAATCTTTGATTATATGGACGCAAAAGAAAAGTCTTCAAACGGCAATCCGTTCAACCGTATGCAAGGCAACAAAGAGCCAAAAGCTGAAGATAATAAGCTTGTAAACGAAGACGGCAGTTTAAAACACTAATTGACAATTAAAACAATGGCGAGCAATGGCAAAAGTGCCGTTAAACGGCTTATAGCCACACTTTTGTCTTGCAAAAGCATCTATCACACTAAACAAAAATATTAAAAACAAGGGGTTTACTATGGGCAGAATAATTGCGATTTCCAACCAAAAGGGTGGCGTTGGTAAAACGTCAACCTGCATTAACTTTGCGGCAGGTTTAGCGCTTAAAGGCAAAAAGGTTTTAATTTGCGATATGGACGCGCAAGGCAACGCAACCACGGGGCTTGGCATAAACAAGAGCCAGGTTGAAAAGAGTATTTACGACGTGCTCATCGACCAAGCTTCAGCAAAATCTGCCATTGTAAAAACCAGCATAGAAAACCTTGACGTTCTACCGTCAAGCATTGATTTAGCAGGGGCTGAAGTTGAGCTTGTTTCTGTTAAGGGCCGTGAAAAACGCTTACAATACGCGCTTGAAAAAATCAAGGATAGTTACGACTATATCGTTATCGACTGCCCACCTGCAATCGGGCTGTTGACGGTCAACGCGCTTGCCGCTGCCGACGGCGTTATTATACCAATCCAAAGCGAGTATTACGCGCTTGAAGGGTTAAGCCAGCTTATAAACACGGTTAAGCTTGTGGTTAAGGCGTTAAACCCTAAACTCACGATTGAAGGCGTATTGCTTACGATGTACGACGGCAGGGCGCTTATTTCACGCCAAATCGCCGAAGAAATCAAAAAATATTTCGGCAACAAGGTGTTTGAAACCATTATCCCACGTAACATTCGCGTGTCCGAAGCCCCAAGCCACGGCTTGCCGGTTATGTTACACGATAAACGTTGTCGCGGCGCAGCTGCTTACGTTAATCTGGTTGAAGAATATCTTACAAAAAACGATAAATAGGACTACACAAAGGAGAAAAGGTTATGGCAAAAGGTTTAGGTAAAGGTTTTGCGGCATTGCTTGCAGACACACAAGAAGATTACAGCAAGTTTTCCTTTGACAATTACGGTGCGGAAGGCGAAGAAATCAAGAATAGCGTTATTGAAATCCAAATTGATTTAGTTGAAGCCAACCCCAACCAACCACGTAAGGTTTTTGACCCGACAAGTTTACAAGAGCTTGCCGATTCTATTGCCGTTCACGGTGTAATTATGCCTATCGTCGTTAATAAAAAGGGCGATAAATATATGATTATCGCAGGCGAAAGACGTTGGCGCGCATCAAAGCTTGCCGGCAGAAAGACCGTACCTGCAATCGTTAAAGATTATACCGAGCGTCAGGTTAAGGAAATTTCGCTTATTGAAAACTTACAACGCGAAGATTTAAACCCAATCGAAGCCGCACGCGCAATGAAGCTTTTGATGGACGAGTACGACATCACACAGGAAGAGCTTGCTGAACGCATCGGCAAAAACCGTTCAACCATCGCTAACACCTTAAGGCTTTTAAACCTTGAAGACGCGGTAATCGATTTGGTTGCAACGGGTCAGCTTTCACAAGGCCACGCACGTGCACTTATAACCTTGCCTAAAAACGAGCAGGTTGCAATCGCTAAAAAGGCTGTAACCAAGAGATTGTCGGTTAGAGAAGTTGAGCAAGCGGTTAAAAACTACTTCCATCCTAAAGACGAAGAAAAACGCAGAACGCAAGCCAATATGAGCGTTGAATTAAAAGATTTAATCGTAAGATTACAACGTGGCTTCGGCACTAAAGTTGGCGCGATTGGTAACGACAACAAAGGTAGAATTTATATCGATTATTATACGCGTGACGACTTGGATAGGATTTCAGATATTTTAGACAAGCTTGACAATATGAACACTAAAATTTAGTTAAAACGGTTTTGTTTTTGAAAGGCAATTTTTTACAAAAGTTGCCCTATATGGCTATTATCCACGACTTTTGGGGTAGATAATGATAGTGTCAACCATTATTAACAAGTGTTTTTACTAAAATAATAACAGCGCACGGGAGAGATAAAATGAGAGTTATTTTAATACAAGACGTAAAAGGAACTGGTAAAAAAGGTGACGTCGTTGACGTAAGCGACGGCTTCGCAAGAAATATGCTTATAAAGAAGAATTTAGCAAAACCTGCAACAGCCGTTGAAGTAAACAGCTTAAAGATAAAAAAGGAAGCTGAAGAATTCCATAAACGCGAAGAAGAAAAGCGTTTAACGGCATTAGCGCGTGAAATTCACGGTAAAAAGGTTGTTTGCCAAGCCTTTGCCGGTGCAAACGGCAAAATTTTTGGCGCGATTACCGGTCAGGAAATTTCTTCAGCATTATCAAAATTGGGTTACGATATCGAAAAGAAAAAAATCGTTATGTCAGAGCCGATTAAAAGCACCGGCTTATATGAAGTAGATATCAAGCTTATCGCTGGTATTCCTTGCAGAATCAAGGTTGAAGTTGAAGGCGTAAGCAAAAAACCACAATAATAATTTTTTGTTAAAAAATAAAAAAACGAGCAAAAACGTTATGCAATTTATATTTAAGTTGTTATAATGTATAAGCGAAAAGGTAAGGCGTACGCCTTATCTATCGGGGTGTGGCGCAGTTTGGTAGCGCGCTTGAATGGGGTTCAAGAGGCCGCAAGTTCAATTCTTGTCACTCCGACCAAAAAAGAGCAGGGTTTCCACCCTGCTTTTTTTTGTGTTGGAGTGAGATTGACTTGCGACCTTTACAAACCCCATTCAACATATATTACGGGGTCCCCGAAAGATTGTGAAGCAATTTTTTGGGGAGAAGGAAAAAGTTTTAGAGAAAAAAAGCAACGCAAACGCGTTGCTTTTATAGCAGAAAACTTTTGACGTGTTCAAGAGGCCGCAAGTTCAATTCTTGTTTGTGGGCTGTGCCCACAAGAATCACCATTGCACTCCGACCACTAAAAAAGCAGGGTATTGTCCCTGCTTTTTTTGTGTCGAAGTGACATAGCACGAGCAAACAGAAAACTTAAAGCAAGAACAAAATTAATCTAAACGCAAATTGATATGTGTCGCAAGCCCATTTGCGAGTATTCTTGTCACTCCGACCAAATCAGCACGATGATTTTGATAGAATTGTCGTGCTGATTTTTTTGCATTTTTGAGGGTTTTCGGGCATTTTTAAACGTTTTTTCGTCCATTTCCCTCTCATAAACAATAAAAGAGCCGTCCGAGTGTGTGTCCCCGGGCGGTTCTTTTATTTTTAGGCTTTATTCCGTTTTTTTTATTGGGCATTTCGTTTTTTTATTAACCATTTCGTTTTTTTATTGATTTTTAGCTCCGGGGAGTG
>JAZTYT010000069.1:0-1574 GCA_045637045.1 Christensenellaceae bacterium
GCAACGTACATAAGCCTGCGCTCTTCTTCTAAATCAGCAGGGCTAGAAACTGCCCTTGAAATCGGAAAAATGCTCTCGTCAAGACCAACGATGAAAACCGTCTTAAATTCAAGCCCCTTAACGGCGTGAACGGTTGCAACCGAAACGTAATCGCTTGCGTCGGCTTCATCAATATCGCTATAAAGGGCTATCGAGCCTAAATAATCGTCTAAAGTTGCTTCTTTATTAAATCGGCAATATTCAAAAACGGAGTTCTTGAATTCATCAACGTTCATTCGACGGTTGATATTTTCTTCAGTGTTATCGGTAAATTGAAGCAAGAAGCCCGTGTCTTCGATAACCTGATTGACCAATTTATCAAGTGGTAAACTATCGTTAAGCAATGCAAGTTTAAACAATAATTGTTTAAAAAGCTCCAAACGCACTTTTGCGCTTGCCGATAGGTTAAGACAATCGTTTTCACAAAGCCCGTCAAAAAGCGAAATACCCTTGTCAGCGCAATATCTAACAAGTTCGTTTATCGTTTTATCGCCAATACCACGTTTAGGCGTGTTAATAATGCGCAAAATCGCATCGTTATCAAGTGGGTTTGCGATAATACGCAAGTAAGCCGTTAAATCCTTGATTTCTTTACGTTCAAAGAACTTAAAGCCACCAAAAACCTTAAACGGAATACGCGCTCTTTGCAGTTGCTGTTCAAAAGAACGCGACATAGCGTTTATTCGCATCAAAATCGCAAAATCGCTATACTTTGCGCCCCTTGATACAAGGGCTGAAATTTGTCTTATAACGTAAACGGCTTCGTTAGACTCTTCATCGCCACAATAATATTCAATCTTAACGCCGTCGGGGTTGTCGGTCCAAAGCTCTTTAGGGCTACGCTCCGTATTATTTTTAATAATTGCGTTTGCAAGCTCTAAAATCTTCTTTGTTGAACGATAATTTTGTTGCAATTTAAAAACTTTTGCGTCTTTATAATCCTTGTGAAAATCAAGGATATTTCTAATTTGAGCACCACGCCAGCTATAAATAGACTGGTCGTCGTCACCTACGACGAAGATATTACCGTGAACGCTTGATAAAAGCTTTGCAATGTTGTACTGGATAACGTTCGTATCCTGGAACTCATCAATTAAAACGTAATGGAATTTTTGCGCGTAGTAATTTAAAACTTCTTGGTCTTCGTCAAGCAAATGATAAGCCTTTAACAACAAGTCGTCGTAATCCATCGCGTTAGAATCTTTCAAGATATCTTCGTAAGTGCGATAAATTTGACAATACATCTTAACGTCGTCACCAACGCCTTCAACAGCATATCTATCAGGTGAAATATCGTTGGTTTTAGCGTAAGATATATGATATTTTGCGTTTTTCAAAATTTTATCGCCTTCAAGGTTCATTTCGCTAATTATTCGCTTAATAACCCTTTCCGAATCAACTTCACTATAAACGGTAAAATTATTCTTATACCCGTCAAGGCGTTGTATGTTAGCGCGTAAAATACGCAAGCACATACTGTGGATTGTTGAAATCCACATTGAATTAACCGAATCGCCCACCATATCTGCAAGGCG
>JAZTYT010000070.1:0-2617 GCA_045637045.1 Christensenellaceae bacterium
AACTCAAATTAAGTTTTAACTGCGTTAGGTTAATTAAGATAAATATACAAACTTTTTTAAAAAATTTTATGAGAAATTTTCCAAAAACTATTGCAAATTTTCAATTTGTAGTTTATTCTATTAGTATAAAGGAAGGGGGGACTCTTTCCTCAAAATTAAAGGAGAAAATGTATGAGAGGAAAAACAGTCACAATTATTTTGTGCGCTCTTGTGCTTTTAATGAGCCTACTGTTTGCTGCGTGCGAAATGACTTCAATTGAGGGCATTGAAGTTACCAGTGAGCCAAAGCTTACCTATTACGAAGGCGAAGCTTTTGACGCAACGGGTTTGGAAGTATCAAGGGTTTTATCAAACGGTTATAAATATCCGATTGAAGATTACGCTATTAAAGCACCTGAAGTTGTAACAAAAAAAGACAACAAGGTAATTATTGCTCACGGTGATTTCAAGACTGAAATCACGCTTAACGTAATAACTGCTGGGGTTGACGGTGTTGAAATCAAGTTTGCCGACAGCCTTGAAACGGGTGGCAATTTATCACTTGATGCAACACTTTTCTTCAGACAATGGTATAACGGTAGCTTTACTTACAACCAACAATACAACTATTTTGACAGACTTGCTGAATAGTTTGCTGTAAAAATAGATTGTAAAAGAACTATTCGGGCGATTCTTTGGAATCGCCCTTTTGTTTTGTGACATTACTTTTATTTTTCCGTTTTGTCTTGACAAATTACGCGGTGTGTTTTAAAATATACGCGTAAATAAAACGGCTTTGCCGTTGATTATGATAAGGAGCAAGAAATGAAAGGTAAAATTTTAAGCGTTATTTTGTCCGTTTTATTGTTGTTTACAATGACGGCGTGTAATAATGGGAATCAAACGCCTGACGGGCCTTCGGCTTCGACCCCACCAAGCCAATCGACTGGTGGTAATCAAACGCCCGATACCCCAACGCCTGACACCCCTGATAACAGCGCAACGCCAACCATTTATTTGGCAGGCGATTCCACGGTTAAGACTTACGAACAAGGTCAATACATAGCAGGCTGGGGGCAATATTTAAGCCTATTTTTAGACGGTAGCGTTAAGGTTGCAAACGCGGCGCACGGTGGAAGGAGTACACGTTCATTTATCAACGAAGGCCGTCTTTACAATATTGATAACGCAGATTTTAGGTATACGTTCTCACAAAACGGTGGCAAGTCGATAGAAGATTGCATTAAAGAAGGCGATTTTTTATTTATTCAGTTCGGTCATAACGACGACGACACCAAGGCTTCGTCTTCATACTCAACTATGTATGACAGAATGACACCTTTAGGTGAGCCTGATGAAAAGGGTATATATCCAACCACGCCTGCAGTTAAAAAATCAACCGATACTTTGCCAACGGCTTACACCAATTATGCAAGCGCGACGGAAGAAGCTAACGCCCTGAATGAAATTGCTAAATACGGTAGCGAATATTACGCATACGACAGCGGTGGTACTTATAAATGGTACTTAAAGCAATACGTTGATTTTGCAAGAGAAAAGGGCGCAATCCCCGTGCTTGTTACCCCTGTTGCAAGGGTAAAATTCAATGGCTCTAATATTATCGGCGGTGCAGGCTTACACGGCGAAAATTTTGCTTACGTAAAGGCTGTAAGACAGCTTGCCGAAGAAGAAAACTGCTTGCTTATTGACCTTTTTGCTGAAAGCAAAACTATGCTGGAAACGGCAACGCCAACCTTTGCAAATTACCTTATGGCGTTAAAGCCAAACGACTTAACCGGCGCTTGGCCAACGGGCTACGACGGGGCTTACGGCAATACCGAAGCAGGCTATACGGGTATTGAAGCAACCCACTACAACAAGTACGGTGCGTACTTACAGGCAGGCAAGGTTGCGGAAGCTATTTTAAAAACCACGCAAGCAACCAAAACGGGTGAAAGATTTAATTTCAGCGACCACGTTTTAACCACGCCAAGCACCTATATAGACCCGTCAAACCTTATCGGCAAAAACACCGTAACAAACCTTGAAGGTTTGTTTGAAAGGATAAACGTAACCAACCCTGAAAGAACTTATCCGTCGCCACAGGCTGTAATCGACGCTATAGCTGGGCTTTCGGCGTTTGGTCAGGTTACGGCAGAAAATTACTTGAGTCTTCAAACGACGTGTCAGGAAATTCGCTTGGCATACGATAGATTAAACGTTGATGACCGTTCTTCCGTTACAAATCTTGACCTTTTAAAAGACTATGAACAAGCAATTAAGCAAATGATTAACGACCTTCGCCCTGAACCGACAAAGGTTGTGATATTCAAGGCTGACGATTTACAGCTTGCGTCCTATACCACAACCGTAACCGAAAACGGCTTTACGCTCGTTGGTGCGGCCGGTAAAGCAATGGACAAAAAGTCTAAAAAGGTAACCTTTAGCTACAACGGGCAAACATACAATACAGCTTACGGTTTAAGTATGGGGGGTGGCGCTACGTTTGGCAAAAATAGATACGTATCCTTTGACGTAGAAGGCCCTTGCACGGTAACCATTGCAGTTAAAGAAAGTGGTTATGGTAGCGTAAGTAAAACAAGTGTAAGCGTAGCGTATGGTACAAGTATTTCTGCTA
>JAZTYT010000071.1:0-1750 GCA_045637045.1 Christensenellaceae bacterium
CTGTATTCAAACGGCATAATAAATAGCGCTCAAGCCAAAAAGTACGCCCTATTTTGCTCGACAAGTGGCCCAATTTACATCGTTGGCACGGTGGCGTGTGGGCTGTTATCAAGCCCGCGTTTAGGCTTTGTTTTACTTTTAACACATTATCTAACCAGCCTGATTAACGGCTTAATTTTTAGAAAATTACCCGATAACGGGCATATAGCCCCACTTTTAACCAAACAAGCCACCAACAACGCACTCTACGACGCAATGTTTAGCGCCATTAGTACGCTTACCCTGTTAGGTGGGTTTATCGCCGTGTTTTACACCTTTTGCCAAATCGCGCTTGACTTTAAGCTTTTAACGCCACTCATTAGTTTGTTAACACCCGTTTTGGGCAAAGACCTGTCAACGGGTATGGCGCTTGGGCTTATTGAATGCACGAGTGGTTGCCAGTATATATCCACCCTAATGAGAAGCGACCTTTCAGTTTGCATAATCTCGCAAATTATCGCATTTGGTGGCGTTTCCGTTTGGGTTCAGTCAATGGCGTATCTAAATAAGGCAAAGGTGAGCTTTTTCTGGTTTGCCCTATCAAAAATAGTGCAAACGCTTACGGCGTTCCCTATTTGTTATATTCTTCTAAAAGTGGTATGATTTCATAGGGCACTAAATTAGCAACGCTTTTGCCCTTTTTAAGCTCTTCTCTCACCCTTGTAGAGCTTGTGTTTACAAGCGCCTTGGGGCATTGGAGAAATAGCATTTGTATATCGGGGTTTAGCTTTGACGTTATCTTGAAGCATTTTTCTTCGTACTCAACGTCAGTCTTGTCCCTTACCCCCCTTACGTAATATACGGCGTTATTTTCACGCATAAAGTCTGCAAGCATACCTTCAAAGGCGACAACAGTTACCGTTGAGTATTTTTTGCAGGCTTTTTTTAGCATTTCTAAACGCTGGTTTAAGGTGTAAGTGTATTTTTTAGCGTCGTTTACGCCTATTGCCACTATGACTTCGCCAAACATCATCGCGCAAGTGCCGATAACGTGCATATGGCCTAAGGTCACAGGGTCAAACGAGCCTGCAAACACGCATTTTTCATTTAAGTAATTCATAGTTTAAGCCTTTAGTTGATAGATGCTGAAATGGTTTTTGCCATAGTCCCTTGCCGACACGAAAACCAAATTTTCATATTCCTTTATAAACTGCTCGTGCGATTCAAAAATGACGTAACCACCGTCGTTTAAAAGCCTTTTAGCGTCTATAATTTCAAGCGCTTTTTGGCCTAAATTGGTCAAATACGGTGGGTCTAAAAAGATAAAATCAAACTTTAACGGCGTGGTTTTTAAGTAAGACAAAAGGTCGCAAACCATTACGGTTGCGTTTTCTTTTATCATCGCCAAATTTTGATTTATAAGGTCAATGCTCGCCTTTTTAAGGTCGGTAAACACTACGTGTTTAGCCCCGCGTGAAATGGCTTCAATACCCATTGCCCCAGTCCCTGCAAAGCCGTCAAGAAAACTTGCGCCCGACATTTTATCGGCAAAAATATTGAAAAACGCTTGGCGTGCCCTGTCCGAAGTCGGTCTGATTTCCGTGCCCTTAAAGGTTTTTAACACCCTGCCCCTATGCTTTCCTGCAATAATACGCATAATTTACCTTACTCGTTGCCGTTAAACGCTTTGGAAATTAATTCTTCGGCAACGCTCATACCAAGCTGTTGCTCTAAACGGAATTTTTTAGACGCGGCTTCGATAATAGCAGGG
>JAZTYT010000072.1:0-10120 GCA_045637045.1 Christensenellaceae bacterium
AAAAACTCCTTGCTTAAGCTAAGCCCAAGTAAGCCGTATAAAACCACTTGTTTTTTTAGTATAGCATAACTATACTAAAGAGTCAATAGTGTAAATTACCCCTTGTTAAAAAAATATACAAAAAAGCAGGCTTAAACCTGCTTTTTGAATGAAGAATTAAGAATGAAGAATTAAGAATTGTGGTCAGTTGGTTGCTTGCATATGCAAACAACCAAACCTTTTTTAATTTAAAAAACTTGAAGTTAGTGTTGCTAAAAACGTTGCTCGCTTAGAGCGAGACGTTGTTGTGAACGTTGAGAGATAATTCAAAAACGTTGTCATCCTGAGCCTTTGGCGTAGGCAAACGGCGTCAGGATCCCCTAAACTTTGCTGATAACTTAGGGAAAGCGACTTCTTGGTCCCGAACCGCATCAAAGTCCCGCTTTTATACTTTGCCATAATAAATTATGGCTCGTATTTTATGCGGGCTTTTCCTTTTCCCAAACAATTTTTATAAAATTGATTTGGGAACCCTTACCCCATCTAGAGCGCTTAGCGGGACCAAGGTCGGTGCATACATACACAACCAAAAAGAAAGAACCGCCACACGGACGGTTCTTTCTTTTTGGTCGGAGTGACGTGATTCGAACACGCGACTTCTTGGTCCCGAACCAAGCGCTCTACCAAACTGAGCCACACCCCGAGAGTGTATAGTGTAAATTAAATAACTTACACAAATTATGCGTTTTTCAACGCCTATACTAATATACGCTCATTTTTAAAATAAGTCAACTTATTTATTAGCCAAAACAAAAATAATCTAACCCACCCAATACACGTATCCGTCGTAAAAAGTAAAGCCAGTTTTTTTAGAAAGATTGTAAGACTTAAAGTTGTCGCTTACGATATGCCCAAAAGGTACGCGCCCTTTATTAAGAGTGATGTTGACCATTTTTGCACCGATTTTGGTTGCAATACCAAGCCTGCGATACTCGGGCAAAACTTCCAGCATACCTAAAGATAGTTCACTGTGCCAGCCTGCGAAAGCAATTAGCTTTTGTCCGTCAAAAACGCCGTACATACCGTCTTTTTGCATTGCGTTTAAAACCGTTTGCTCATCCCAGCCACCACGGTAAGTTTTTATTATCGCCTGCACGTTTTCTTTTGTAGGCAACAGCCTTTCGACCACGAATCCGTCCTTATCTTCAACCCTTAAGCCACCTTCCCAAATGCTTTGGTAACACTCCTTGATAAGCTCAATACCAAACTTTTGGCTTATAAGCTGTGCCGTTTCCTTATCGGTTGCCATTGCTACTTTTACGTCGTCTAACATATCCACAACGCGCGCTTTGTCGGTGCAATCTGATAAATCGCACAAGCAAATTCCGTCAAAGGTGGAAACCACTACTCCGTCAGGCTCTGAATACAATAAACGGCTGTCTTTATCGTGTTTTAAGACTTCTATCAAACAAATATTGCGATAAAAATTGCGTGATAACTGGCTTATAGCCCCACTTTTAGTCATTATTGCACCTTTTGTCCTTTCTTGTATAAGTCAGCGTAAACGCCGTTTAAACCCATTAATTGGTCGTGGTTGCCACGCTCGGCGATACCGTCTTCGTTGATGACGATAATCTCATCGGCGTTTTTAACGGTTGAAAGCCTGTGTGCAACAACGATTGTAGTTCTGCCAACCGAAAGCTTTTCTAAACTTTCCTGTATTTGCAGTTCGGTTACGTTGTCAAGCGCGCTGGTCGCTTCGTCCAAAATAAGCACCGGTGGGTTTTTAAGGAAGGCGCGCGCAATAGAAACCCTTTGCTTTTGCCCGCCCGACAATTTAACGCCACGCTCACCAACGTAAGTGTCGTAGCCGTCAGGCAAGGTCATAATAAAGTCGTGGATATTAGCAAGCTTTGAAGCGTGCTCGATTTCTTCCTGCGATGCTTCCAAATTGCCATAAGCAATATTTTCCTTAACCGTGCCACCGTATAAAAAGACGTCTTGTTGGACTATACCGATGTTTTTACGCAAGTCGGCAAGCGCCATATCGCGTATATCAATGCCGTCAATGGTTATCTTACCACTGTCAATCTGGTAAAAGCGTGGTAAAAGGTTGCAAAGCGTGGTTTTGCCACCACCCGACGGGCCGACCAAAGCAACCGTTTGCCCCTTTTTAATCTTTAAGGTCATATCCTTGATAACCAGTTGCGAAGACTTTTTGCCGTCGCTCAAGGAACTGCCGTCGCCTGCGCCTTGGCTTAAGTCTGCGCCGTCAAGGTCAGCGTCGGTTTTATCGTACTTAAAGCTTACGCCTTCAAAACAAATATCGCCGTTAAGCTTGTCAACCTTAACAGGGTTTGGGGTTTCGTACTCGGGCGCAATATTTAAAATTTCGTCAAACCTAACGAAGCCCGACATACCGCTTTCAATTTCTTCAATCAAGGTTACGAACACCCTAATTGGGTTTAAAAGCATAGAAATATACAAAATATACGCAGTCAAATCGCCACTGGTGATCTTGCCAAAACAGAAGAACAGCCCACCTGCAACAAGCGTTACAAGGTACAACAAATCCATACAGATATTCATTGACGTGTGGAATTTAGCCATTACCTTGTAGTTGTTACGGCTAGCTTCCATAAGCTGTGAGTTTGCGTGGCCGAACTTTTTGACTTCGTGCGCTTCGGCAGTATACGATTTAGAAACCCTAATCCCCGACAACGCGCTTTCGATACTCGCGTTGATAAGCGCAGTTTTTTCACGGTTTGCCTTAAAAACTTCGGTACGCTTTTTACGCATTGCCACAACCACGATAAACATTGGTGGAAGCACAACCAAAACGATAAGCGAAAGCCACGGATCAATGGTTAAAATCATAATAAGCGCGCCAATAATGGTTATTATTGACAAAAACGCGTCTTCAGGGCCGTGGTGCGCAAGCTCGGCAATCTGGAAAAGGTCGTTGGTTATCCTTGACATAATCGCCCCGACTTTTGTTTCGTCGTAATAGGAAAACGGCAATTTTTCAAGGTGTGTGAACAGTTTTTTACGCATATCCCCTTGTATTTTAACGCCGACCATATGCCCGTAATAGGTTACGCAGTAGTTAAGCACGGCTTTAAAGATGAAAATACCCAATAAAACGCCACCGAAAATCCAAATCATATTGACTTGACCGTTAGGCGCGTAATCGTTGATAATGGTGCGCGCGATTGACGGATAAACAAGGTTACACACCGACATTAAAAGGGCGCAAATCATATCGAAAATGAACATCCCCAGATGTGGTTTATAATATCTTGCAAATTTTTTAATTAAGCCAAATGAAGCGTAGCCTTTTTTCATAGTTCACCAAAAAATTTTAATCTAACGTAATTAACAGCCCCAATATACCACAAATTCAAAAAAAAGTCCAATTTTTGAGTGTCATTTTGCGCGTGCGTGCGTATATAATTTGACAAAACCCGTGCGCTTGGTCTATAATTTTTTGCGTTTAAAGGTGTATTATGGAAAGACAAGATATTAGAAACATTGCAATTATAGCCCACGTTGACCACGGCAAAACCACACTCGTTGACCAATTACTTAAGCAAAGTAATATTTTTAGGACCAACGAAGTCGTTGCCGAACGCGTTATGGACAGTAACGACATTGAGCGTGAACGTGGCATTACCATTTTGGCAAAAAACACGTCGGTGCGCTATAACGGCAACAAGATAAACATTATCGACACCCCCGGCCACGCTGACTTTGGCGGGGAAGTTGAGCGTATTTTGTCTATGGTTGACGGCGTTGTGTTATTGGTTGACGCAGTTGAAGGCTGTATGCCACAAACACGCTTCGTTTTAAAAAAGGCGCTTAACCTTAACAAAAAGCCAATCGTCGTTATAAATAAGGTTGACAAGGGCGGTGACGTTGACGTAACTTTAGACGGCATCATCGAACTGTTTTTAGACCTTGGCGCTAACGACGACCAGCTTAACTTTAAAACCATTTACGCATCGGCAAAGCAGGGCTGGGCTGCAATGAGTATGGACGCCCCGCGCGAAAATATTACACCTATTTTTGACACGATTTTATCGGAAATCCCCTGTCCAAAGGGTGAAACGGAAGAACCACTCCAGCTTATGATTTCTAACATCGACTACGACGAATACGTTGGCCGTATCGGTGTTGGCAAGATTATCCGTGGTAAATTAAGCGCAAACCAACAGGTTTCAATCTGCCGTACCGACGGCACCGTTGCGCGCGCTAAAGTTTCTGCGCTTTACGGCTTTGAAGGCTTGAAGCGTGTTGAAACGCAGTCGGGCGAAGTTGGTGATATCGTTGCCGTTATCTGCTCTGAAAAATTAAACATTGGCGAAACCGTTTGCCAGGCAGACGCACCTGAAGCGCTACCTTTCGTTGCTATTGACGAGCCAACTATTTCTATGATGTTTATGGTAAACAACAGCCCCTTTGCCGGGCGCGAAGGCAAGTTCGTAACGTCTCGCCATCTCCGTGCAAGGCTGTTTAAGGAAGTTGAAACTAACGTTTCAATGCGCATTGAAGAAACCGAGTCAGCCGACACCTTTAAGGTTTACGGCAGGGGCGAATTACACCTTTCCGTTTTAATTGAAAATATGCGCCGTGAAGGTTATGAGTTCCAGGTTTCACGCCCTAAAGTTATCTTTAAGGAAGTTGACGGCAGAACCCACGAGCCGATGGAAGATCTCGTTATCGAAGTCCCTGAAGACTACGTTGGTGCAGTTATGAATAAGATTGGCGCGCGCAAGGGCGAGCTTGTTAATATGAGCCTTAACCCAAGTGGCGAAACCAAGCTTGAGTTTAAGATTCCGTCACGCTGTCTTATCGGTTACCGTAGCGAAATGTTAACCGACACCAAGGGCTTTGGCGTAATGAACCACGTATTTGCCGGCTATGAAGAATACAAGGGCGACATCGCAGAACGCTCACGCGGGAGTCTTGTCGTTTTTGAAAACGGCGTAACCACCCAGTACGGGCTTTATAACGCGCAGGAGCGTTGCACGCTTTTCGTATCCCCAGGTCTAAACGTTTACGAAGGTATGATAGTTGGCGAAAACTCACGTGAAGACGATTTAGTCGTTAACGTTTGTAAGCAAAAACACCTTACCAACAACCGTGCAAGCGGTAGCGAAGAAGCCTTAAAGCTTGTTCCACCGACAACCTTGTCGTTAGAGCAATGTATGGAATTCATTGCCGACGATGAAATTTTAGAAATCACGCCAAAATCAATCAGAATGCGTAAAAAGATTTTGTCTAAAGAATTACGTATGAAGGAATGGTCAAGGAAACATAAATAGTAAAAAAAGACAGGCACTCGCCTGTCTTTTTTTACTCTACTACGTCAACAACCGTCAAGGTTGTGTTTTCAACCTTAAAACGTACGTCCTTGCCGTCAAATATAAAACCGTATTCGCGTTGGTCGTTATGATACCCGGGTCTTGGGTCTAAAGATAACGCTTCAATTAAGCCTTGTTGCTTATCCTTGTCAATTTTATCAAGCAAAACTTGCGGAAAATCGACATATAGGCTGACTTTTTCTAAATTTTGCCCAAAACTACCACTTGCGTTTTCAACTGCGTCGGCATAAGGTAGATAGGGCTTAATATCGTAAACGGGCGTGCCGTCTGCCATATCGCCACCACTTATTTTTAAGGTAATTTTGTTGCCTGTAACAACTAAATCTTCTACCCTAACGCACGATAAACCAATGGGGTTGGGGCGATTTGGTGAACGCGTTGCAAACACGCCTACGCGCACGTTTCCACCAAGCTTAGGTGGGCGCACGGTCGGGCAAAATTCTTTGACGGGCTCGTTTTTATTAAAGCCCCACAAAAGCCATAAATGGCTGTAATCGGTTATTCCCCTAAATGCGTCAATATTATTGTAAGGCGCTAAAATTTCAACGTAAGAAACATTGTTGCCAGCAAGCCCACTTTGGCGTGGCAAACCAAACTTCGTTTTAAAATCAGACCGTATTATGCCAATAGTTTTTAGTTCCATATCTTTAGTTAATCGCGTTATAGCCCCACTTTTGGCTAAACTATTTCCTTAATAAGCTCGTTAGCGTCGTTTAAGTCTTCACCCGTTTTATTGGCAAAGTTAAGCGATGCTTCTAATTCATTATTATAATCAAACTCTGCGTCAATGTCAAAT
The DNA here is from genome assembly GCA_045637045.1 of Christensenellaceae bacterium. GTDB lineage: Bacteria > Bacillota > Clostridia > Christensenellales > Borkfalkiaceae > UBA4636. The sequence continues at coordinate 6,160 of JAZTYT010000072.1, forward strand.
AAATCAACGTTATCGTAAGCCGCTAACTTAGAAATTGAAACTTCATACGCAGTTAGGGTTTTAACGTCGTCTTCAGCGTACTTTTTTTGGTATTCACGGCTTTGTATCCTACCGGATAGCGCAACCCGTTCACCAACGGCAAGGTTTTTGACGAACCTTGCGTTACGCCCCCAAGCAATGCACGGTATGTAATCGGATTTGTTAAACGCGCGATTAACTGCCACCAAAACGTCGGCGATTTCGCGATTAAACGGCGTGGTGCGATAGGTCGGTTGCTTGCAAATATAACCTGTCAAAACTATATTGTTACTGCTTTTGGGGTTGGTTACGTTAACGATTTCTCTAACGAACACCGTAAGCATAAGCTTGCTTTTTTCGTTTACAATTTTGTTGTAGCTTCTAAACTGCCCGATAACCGAAAGCGTTTTACCAATCTCAAGCACGTCTTTTTCTACAAGCCTTTCTGAAATAGTAACGGGCAAAACGTCAATCTGACCTGATAAACGCTTTACGGCAAGGTCAACTTCGTAAAAGCCTTCGCCGTAAAGCTCGTGTGAGAATTTCTTTTCGGAAACAATCTCGCCCATTAAAAATACTTTATTGTTTTGTTTTTCGTTGTTCATAAAGTGCTCCTTAACTCTAATGCTATTGCAGACAAGCCTTGTGCTAAAGCCTTATGGCTACGTGTTTAAGCGTTGCTGACCTTGTGCGTCAATATAGTAATCGCTCGTGTAAATCAGTTTGGATATCGGCACGAACTCATACCCGCACGCTAATAGGGTTGAAAATATCATTTCAAGCGACTCTGCCGTGTGAAGCCCGTTGTTATGACACAGGATTATAGACCCGCTCTTCACCCGTTTTATTACCCGTTGGGCAATGTCTGGGGCTGAAAGGTCTTTCCAGTCAAGACTGTCAACGTCCCACTGCACGGTGTATAGCCCAAGCCTTGTCGCCGTGTTTATAAGCAGGTCGTCATATTCGCCAAACGGCGCGCGAAAGAGCTTTACAGCCTTGCCCGTAAGGTTTTCTATCGCCTTTTTAGAGCTTTCAAGCTCGGCTATAATCTGTTCTTCGCTCATCTTTGACATATGTGAATGGGTTTTGCTGTGCGTACCCATTTCGTGACCACGCTCAACTATTTTTTTGACGTAATCGGGGTACTTTTCCACCCAAAATTCAACTGCGAAAAATGTGCATTTGATGTCAAACTTATCAAGCGCAGTCAAAATTTGGTCGGTGTGCTCTACCCCCCACGCGCAGTCAAACGATATCGCCACCCTTTTATCATCACGCGCTACGCGGTAAATAGGCAAACTGCGCTCGGCTCGGTTTTGATACACTAAAGCAGTTTGCTTATTGCTTAACGCAACAAAAATGATGATTACCGTAAATAAAAATACCACGATAGCCACACGCTTACAACGCGACGTTATCTGCTTTAACATAATAATATATTCACCAAGCAATAAATTGGGCTTATTTGTCCTATTTTGACTTTTTTTGCCGAATTTATCTCACCTGTTATATTATACAAGCCGATTTTGAAAATTATGTGTTATATATTTGTTGTTACTGTTATTTTAAAGTGATAACCCTTTGTATTTTTGCGCGTTAATAGGCTTATTTGCCGACTTTTGTTGTTTTTAAAAGTTTTTTGTAATAGTTTAATTGTTGCGCGCATAGGCTATATCAAACGGGTTTTATTATGCTTAACGATTTAGATTTACGTGTTTTAAGTGAAGCGCAATTTATGGTGGATAACAGTTTAACCGTAAGAAAAGTAGCGCTTAAATTTGGCGTTTCAAAGTCAACCGTGCATAAGGATATGGCAGTAAGGCTAAAGCATTTAGACCATAACTTATACTTAAAAGTACAAGCGCTAATGCGTGCAAATTTAGCCACGCGCCACATCCGTGGTGGCAACGCCACACGGGCAAAGTACAAAAAAGCAAAAAAGCCTTTGGCATAACGCCAAAGGCTTTTTGAATTATAAATTAAAGATTATGGTAAACTTTTTGCCCTGCAAAAAGTCTAAATTAAATTTAAAAAAAGTTGGGGTGAAGTGGTTGTAGCAACATTGTTGTATATTCAAAAAGCAGAGCCGTTTGGCTCTGCTTTTCACTAAATAACCGTCCTATAGGCCGTCTTTTACCATAAAACTACGTTTCCATCTTTATCGTAGTGCCAATACCTGCCATCAGTTTTTGGTTCAAATTCACTATAATAATAAACTGGCCTTTTATTAATGTTCCAGCTGGCGTCCCATTCATCAATCAACGCATCAGTTTCGCAAAATATAGTTAGCTTCACACAATCTTTAAACGCGTATTCGCCAATAAACTTAACGGAAGCAGGTATAATTATTTTGTTTAAAGCATTACAGCCTTCAAAAGCTTCAAGTGCTATAACTCTAGTAGATTTGGGCAATTTAATTTCAGTTAACGCCGTACAGTTTTCAAACGCAGAATAACCAATTGTTGTAATTGAATCACTCATCACAACGTTAACAAGGCTTTGGCAATTAACAAAAGCACAATCATCAATTTCTTTAACCCCATCACCCATTACAACGGTGGTTAAGCTTGTACAACACTCAAAAAGCGCAAACGGGATTTCCGTTACGCGATTAGGTATAGTCACCTCAGTTAAACTCGTACACGCGCTAAACATATTATAACCAAGCGTTCTGACCGAATCCGGTATTTCGATACTTGCTAATTTACTGCAACGTGCAAAAGCGTAATCGCCTATTTCCAAAAGTGACTGTGGCATTACAATTGATCGCGCGTTTTGGCACGTGTCAAATGCATTTTGGCCGATAAACTTACAACCTTCGGCAATCTCGTATTCAGTTAATCCTTTATTTTCCGGAGTAACAAGATAAATATATGGTTCATTATCGTTACCGAGATACAATAAGCCTTTGTTTTTGTTATACTGCAAATTATTACAGCCAGCGAAAGCATTCCTGCCAACGGATTTAACTGAATCAGGTATATTTATTGTCTTTAATTTATTGTTGTTGTAAAAAGCGTTTGCAGCAATGATTTTACATTTTGTGCTGATATTAGCGGTTATCAAGTCTTCGTTAGTTGCCCCAACCAAGTAAGCGTAAGGATTTTTAAGGTTACCTAAATACTTAAGCCCGTCTTTAACCTTGTATCTTAGATTAGGACAATTACTAAACACCGATTCTCCGATGTAAGTGACGGAATCAGGCATTTGTACAGTTACTAACTCTTCACACCCGTAAAAGGCAGCGTTTTCAATCGTGGTGACTGAAGCAGGTATTTTAACACTCTTGAGATTGCTACAATTAAAAAATGCGCTATTACCTATTTGAGTAACTGAACTAGGGATTTTGACAGTTTTTAAACTTATGCAATAGGAAAATGTACCACCTTGAATACTGGTAACTGACTTTGATATTTTTACACGCTTAAGATTGATACAACCTGAAAACGCTGAAGAACCGACGTAAGTAACGGTATTTGGTATGACAACAGATTGAAGCATTTCATTGTCAAAAAAAGCATTGTTTTCAATTCGTGTAACTTTTTTACCATGGTGCCATCTTGGTATAATGATATTAGATATAGGCACTTCTTCAAAATCTACGATAGTACACGTTTTTCCGTCAGGATTTACTACGGATACATACAAGGACTCGTTTACAAACGTTACACCTAAAAAAAGTGATATAAACGTATCTATTAATGCACCTAATACAATTAAAAATATTATCCACTTCTTTTTCATAACCGTCTCCAGAGCTTATTTACTTTAATATTATATCATCGCACGTCAAAAATTGCAACTGTTTAAATAAAATAACTAAGGCTTGCACGCGTGTCACCCACAAACATTTTATCTTGCTAAATGACACGCCTGGAGGGGATGTGAGCCTAGGGCGAGGCGTTGTTAGCTAATTCAAAAACGTTGTCATCCTGAGCCCCTT
>JAZTYT010000073.1:0-4827 GCA_045637045.1 Christensenellaceae bacterium
TTTTATAATTTAATTTTTAAACCTTAAACAAAAAAATTCCGTTTTGGTAAACAAACGTTTGAATTTTTTTACGATTGTTTATTTGCTAAACTTTCAAGCTTATCGTAGGTTTTTGTTTTTACCAAGATAAAGATTACTATAAAGTTAATCAAGAAATCCGGTACGAGATATACAAGGTTGTACAAAAGCGAATAGATAAACGCGCTGGATTGTGGCAGGTCGGTATAAATCGCGCCGTGTTCAAAATAAATAATACCTGAAGCAAAGTGCATTAAGAATCTTACGCCAAAGCAAATTGCCGTACCTGCAAGTAGTGAAAGCTTGTTGTTTTTTGTTAGGTCTTTAAGCGCGCCAACGGCACAGATTGGTGCAAACGCAAGCACGAAGTCAAGTATAAACGTGAAAGGCGTTAAAAGCCAAGGTGATTGTAAAAACTGTAAAAGCCCGTAAATAAGCCCTGCTAAAAGGGAAGGGAAAAACCCGTACATACAACTAAAAATCAAGATTGGCACTAAACTTGCCGCCGTTACCGAGCCACCGTTGTTAACTGGCGAAAATTTAACGAACGACAGACCAAAGGAAGCCGCAATGCAAATACCTGCCATAACGATAGTCCTTGTTGAAAGCTTCTTTGAAAAGATGCACAAAAGAACTATAAGCAAGGCAAACACGCCAACCGACGCCCAAGAGATAATGGTTGTAACCTTGGTTACGTCAATTTCCGATGCCAAAAAGCAAGAAAGGTTAGGAACTAAAAAGTTGCCAAAATTGAGCTTAAACATACAAAAAAATCCTCCTAAACGTTAGGGGGACGCCAAAAAAGTAAAGAATACCTTTAATATTTCCCCGTCAAGCATTACCTTGTTAGGTTCAATGGGTATAATCTCAGCCGTTGGGCACCCCGTATTTGTATTTTGATTTTAGCACAAGCAAATCGCGTTGTCAATAAAATAATAATAAAAAATCAAAATTGCATAAACCGTAACTTGCGGGCATAAATTAGCGTAAGGAATAATGCACAAGGAGAGTTTATGCAAAGTTACGATATTTATCAGGATATTGCAAGTCGTACGGGTGGGGATATCTACATTGGCGTTGTCGGACCGGTAAGAACGGGCAAGTCAACCTTTATCACAAAATTTATGCAGGAAATGGTTTTGCCTAATATGACCGCCAAAAAGAAGGTGGTTGCCGTTGACGAAATGCCACAATCGGCTTCGGGAAAAACTATTATGACTACCGAGCCAAAGTTCGTGCCTAGCGAAGCCGTTAGCGTTAAGGTTGGCAAAAAGACGGCAAAGGTTAGACTAATTGATTGCGTGGGTTACCTTGTAAACGGCGCGTTGGGCGCTTTTGAAGACGGCGTGCCAAGAAAGGTTAAAACGCCTTGGCAAGACGAGCCTATGGACTTTAGCGACGCTGGCGAATACGGCACGCGAAAGGTTATTAAAGAGCATTCCACAATAGGCGTCGTGGTGACGGGCGACGGGTCGTTTACCGAGATTGCAAGGGGCGATTACGAAAGTGCGGAAGACAGGGTTATAAACGAGCTAAAGTCCATCAATAAGCCGTTTATCGTGGTTTTTAACACTCAAAAGCCTGATGATGAAGAAGTTAAACGCATGGCAAAGAGTATCGAAAAACGCCACGACGTAACCGTGGTAATTAAAGACGTAACAAAGCTTGAAAAAGCCGATATGGAAGAAATTTTATCAAAGGTTTTAGAGCAATTCCCAATGCGCGTGTTTGACCTTGATATCCCTAAATGGCTTACATTGTTAGACAAAGGCTCGCCGATAATTACGTCACTTTTAGAAACGCTTACCGAAGCAACCAAAAATATTGAAACGATGAAGTCATGCCACAGCTTGGAAAAAATCTTCGACGATAACCCTTACTTTTTGCCCGTTGAAGATTTTGAAGTAGATATGGCAACCGGCAGAGTGTATATGAAGGCAAAGGTTAAAAGTGGAGTCTTTTTTGATTCCTTGTCATCGTATTGTGGCGAGACCATTGAAGACGAACGCAGTTTGTTAGAGTATATGCGCGAGTTTGCGCAGGCAAAGCGTGGTTACAATAGGCTTAAAAGCGCGCTTGAGTGCGCTGAAACGACCGGCTATGGCGTAGTGTGTGCCGACTTAACCGAAAGCACGATTTCCGAGCCCGAAGTCGTTAAAAAGCAGGGTGGCTATTGCGTAAGGCTAAAGGCCGACGCTAAAAGCTTGCATATAATCAGCGCTGACGTTTCAGCACAGGTTGACCCAGTTTTCGGTACGAAAGAGCAGTGCGAAGATTTTATCGGTCAAATTGAAGAAGAAGGTCTTAATACAAAAGTGTTTGGTAGAACCCTTTGCGATATCGTCGATGATAAGCTTCAATCAAAAAGTCAGGGCTTAAAAGACGGTGTTAAGGGTAAGCTTAAGCGTGTTGTAAGCCGTGCCGTAAACGAAGAAAAGAACGGTTTGATTTATATCTTAATGTAATAAAAAGTGGTCTATAAGCCGATTAACCGACATATAGACCGCTTTTTTTGAGTTTATTCACTAACAAGTTGTTTAGGGGGTCCTGACGCTTTGCTATGCAAAGCTCAGGATGACAACGTCTTAGTATAAACTAACAACGTGTCATTTTTAATTTACTCAAGTTTTGTGGGCGAAACGAGCAAACTAACCACAATTCTTCATTAGCACGGTGACAGGTAATCCTGCCACCGTGCGACTTCATTCTTCATTTTTCATTTAAAAAGCGCCCGTAGTAGGGTGCTTTTTTCCCATATCCGTTTTGTGATGGTTGATTTTTTACAAAAAATATCCGTTTTGTCCATATTTAAACACAATAATTATGTTGCGAACACGCGCACAATTTGTTAATATATAAGTATAAAATAAAATTATAAGGTGAATTTTATGGAAAATTTGTTTAAAACTTGCGCTAACGGCGCTCAAATTGCACAATTAGTTGATGCTTTAAACCTTAAGGTTTATCCATTATCAGTAAATCAGAACGCTGAAAGCGTTTATTTTATGATTAACTGCGGTAGTGAAGACAAGCTTGTAATCATCGGTAGTGACGCAACTAACTTTGAAGGACAAGCCGGCGCTAACAATGGCGTATCTTATACGATTTGTCCATTAAACCACCATAACGCACTTGAACTTAAAAAGGTATTTGCCTTTACTGCGCCAATCAGAGTTTTAGGCAAAAAGCGTTCGTTTGGTTTGGGCGACAGACTTGGTATTGCAACGCCGGGTCACATTAGACTCTTTAAAGAATACGACGCTTATCCGGTTTTCTCACAACAATCAATCAGAGAACTCAACTTAACCCAACGCACCTATGAAGACGTTTTAGACGTTGCGACCTTTTATACCTTCCGTGACGGCTACAAAACAGGTTACGGCGCTGACGGCGACCACTTAAAGACCGAAGCCGACATTGAATACGCTTTATCGTTAGGCTTTACTATGATAACCCTTGACTGTAGTGAGCATATTAAGGTTGGCGTTGAAGCTTTATCTGTGGAAGAGCTTGACAGCCGTGTAACCTTAACCGACGACTACAAGGCAAAATACTTAAACAAGAAGTTTGACCTTGAAGGCTCTATCGTTGAGTTTGACGAAGACACTTTAAAACGCACGGTTTTAATTTATAAAGACGCAATCAATTACGCAACCCATATTTACACCAAGTACCTTGCAAGTGGCAAGTATGATTGCGACTTTGAAATTTCTATTGACGAAACTGCAACCCCAACAACGCCTGAACAACACTTCTTTGTTGCAAACGAATTAACCTTAAACGGCGTATCGTTCCAAACGGTTGCGCCAAGATTCTGTGGCGAATTCCAAAAGGGCGTTGACTATATCGGCGATATTGAGCAGTTTGAAAAGGAACTCATCGTTCACGCTGCAATAGCTCGTCACTTTGGTTACAAATTAAGTATCCACAGTGGTTCTGACAAGTTTGCAACCTTTAAACTAATCGGTAAATACACGGGTGGTAAATTCCACGTTAAGACTGCCGGTACAAACTGGCTTGAAGCAATGCGCGCCGTTGCGCAAATTGACGCTAAACTTTACCGTGAAGTACATAAATACGCGCTTTCACGCTTTGACGACGCGTCAAAGTTCTATCACGTAACTACCGACCTTAACAAGATACCTGACATCGACACGCTTGAAGATGAAAAATTACCTTGGCTTTTCACTTTAAACGACGCGCGTCAGCTTATCCACATTACTTACGGCTACATTTTAACCGATAAGGACGCAAACGGTAATTACATCTTTAAAGACAGGCTTTACAATTTATGGCGCGAAAACGAAAGCGTTTACGCTGATATGCTTTACAGCCATATTGGTAAGCACTTAAGCCTTTTATACAGCGGTATCGAAGAATAAGGCTTAATCACAACGGCTAAAGGCAATTAAAAACAGCAAACCCTTGCCACAAGGCAAGCTAAACCAAAAAATATATTAAGGGGAATAAATATATGAAGTTAAGACAAGATTGCAAATACGCATTAGTTTGTCCGTCAAGTATGGGTGTTAGAATCACACCCGTTGACCGTCAACCCGTACACACGGGCAGTCTTTTTAAGATGCAAGCAACGAGCGCTGAAACCAACGTTTTATCAATTTCGGCATCGTTAGGTCTTAAAACCAAAGTTTTAACGACCTTTGTTAAGGATAGCCCTATAGCAACCTTCATCAAAGGCGATTTAAGACGTAGAAACATCGACTACGAAGGCGTTGAGGTTGAACAAGGCGGGCCTTGGGGTTATCGCCACCAATTCAACATCGCTGACAGTGGCTACGGTATGCGTGG
>JAZTYT010000074.1:0-2495 GCA_045637045.1 Christensenellaceae bacterium
AGCTCAATATCTTCAGCTGTAACAACGCAAGGACCGTTTTTGCAGAGCTTAACGGATTGTTTGTAATCCGGCTCGCTTGAAATTACCTTAAAAGCGATTTCCTTTAAGTTAAGGATAATTTCAGGAACGTCTTCCTTTACGCCAACGATAGTTGAAAATTCATGCTTCACGCCAAGTTCAGGTGCAAACTTAATGCCCCTTGCAGCAGCGCCTGGGAGTGAAGATAATAAAGTTCTTCTTAAGCAGTTGCCGATTGTTAAGCCGAAGCCTTTTTCTAATGGACCGACAACAACTTTAGCGTAACTTCTATCTTCGCTTTCCTGCACCTCGATTACGGGCATTTCAATTTCCATCATAGAAATTTTACCTCCTGAATTTATGGGTTTTGAATTTTAGCTTTCGTTTAGTCTTACTTGGAGTACAATTCGACGATCATTTGTTCAGTGATTTGTGCATCAATGTCGTCTCTTTGTGGTAACGCAAGAACTTTACCCTTAAGTGTTTCAGGATCGAAGTCTACCCACTTAGGCATTGCTCCGTTTTTAACAACTTCTTTAAGTGCTGCAAAGTACTTATTGTCTTTTTTGTTTTCTTTAACTGCGATAACGTCGTTAGCTTTTACTTGGTAAGAAGCGATGTCAACGTTTCTGCCGTTTACTGTGAAGTGGCCGTGTGTAACGAGCTGACGTGCTTGTGAACGTGAAACAGCGATACCCATTCTGAAAACAACGTTGTCAAGACGACGTTCCAAAAGTGATAACATGTTTTGACCGGTAATACCTTTCATACGGTCAGCTTTTTCATAATACGCACGGAATTGGCCTTCTAAAACGCCATAGATTCTCTTAACTTTTTGTTTTTCACGAAGTTGTTGACCGTATTCTGAAATTTTTCTTCTGCCACCAGCGTGTTGGCCAGGTGCAACAGGTCTTCTTTCAAATGGGCAAACGCCTTTGTAGCATTTGTCGCCTTTTAAAAACAACTTTGCGCCTTCGCGTCTGCAAAGACGGCATTTTGATTCTGTATATTTAGCCATAATTTGTAATCTCCTTATACTCTACGACGTTTTGGTGGACGGCAACCATTGTGTGCGATTGGTGATACGTCTTGAATAAGAGTAACTTCGATACCGCAAACGCCTAATGCACGGATTGCAGATTCTCTACCTTGACCTGGGCCTTTAACGAAAACTTCAACTGATCTTAAGCCGTGTTCCATAGCAGCTTTAGCAGCTACTTCTGATGCTTGTTGTGCAGCGAATGGTGTGGACTTTCTTGAACCACGGAAGCCAAGTGCGCCTGCTGAACAGTGTGAAATTGTGTTGCCGTTGGTGTCGGTTACTGTGATTATGGTGTTGTTAAAAGATGACTTAATGTGTACTTGACCTTTGTCAATCTTTTTAAGTTCTCTACGTTTTTTAATAACTTTCTTTACTGCTGCCATAATTTGTCACCTCTTATTTAGATGCCGTCTTCTTCTTAGCGACGGTACGACGAGGACCTTTACGTGTTCTCGCATTTCTCTTTGAGCTTTGACCTCTTACAGGTAAGTTCCTTCTGTGGCGTACACCCCTGAAAGCACCGATTTCAATAAGACGTTTAATGTTCATTGAAACTTCTGTCTTGAGTTCGCCTTCTACGCGTAAGTTATGTTCGATATATTCCCTGATTTTAGAAATATCGTCTTCGGTTAAATCCTTAACTCTTGTATCTGGATTAACGCCGGTTTCTTTACAAATCTTTGTTGCGGTAGGTCTGCCGATACCGTAAATGTATGTGATACCGATTTCTACTCGCTTATCTCTCGGTAAGTCAACACCGGAAATACGTGCCATAGATTAAATTTCCTCCAATAATCTTGATAATTTCGTATTTTAATAATGATATGATATATGTTCGATATCTCTTAACAAGGCGTGATGTGGTGACCAAACCCCGTTAAGCGATTTATTTCTTTTATTAGCCTTGTCTTTGCTTATGGTTTTTGTTCTTTGAACAGATTACCATAACCTTGCCTTGTCTCTTAATAACCCTGCACTTATCGCACATTGGTTTAACAGATGGTCTGACTTTCATTGTATTGTTCCTCCGATATTTTTTGAACTTTTAGTTTTTTGACTGATGTTTAGGATTTGCTACGCCATACTATTCTGCCCTTTGATAAGTCGTAAGGACTCATTTCAAGCTTAACAGAATCGCCAGGTATAATCTTGATGTAATTCATTCTTAATTTACCTGAAATATACGCAGTAATAACATAGCCGTTTGATAACTTAACTTTAAACGTTGCGTTGGGAAGCGCTTCTAAAATAACGCCTTCAGCTTCTATTACATCGTTTTTCGACACAAATAATTCCTCCGTTTTAAATTGTGAATTTATAGCGTGAGTATCTCTACGCCGTTTTCGGTTATTGCAACTGTGTTTTCGTAATGCGCAGACGGTTTGTAGTCGGCTGTGTAACAATCCCAGCCGTCTAATACGACCTTGTATTCACC
>JAZTYT010000075.1:0-8052 GCA_045637045.1 Christensenellaceae bacterium
ACTAAAAGTAAAAACTGTAAGTAATAAATACAAGTTTAAATCAAAATTTGATACAAACGGCAGTTATACCGGTGTGGATTATAAGGATTCATACTCCACGCCCGTACAAGATGCCGACGACTTGTAAAATTATTTTGACGGCGAAGTTTTCGCCGTCATTTTTTTGTTTATTTTAAGTTATTTGTATCAAAAATGATGCGTTAATCGACCTATAGAAGGACTTTTTGCAATAATTATTTATCTTTGAGTTTTGATAAAACTTTTTCAAAATAATCAGGTAATGGGGCTGTGAAGACCATTTCTTTACCTGTGCGTGGGTGGGTGAAAATCAATTTGTGGGCGTGTAAAAGCTGACCTTCAAGGTCAAACTTTTGCTTTTTACTACCGTATTTTTTGTCACCTACAATGGGCGTGTTGATATGTTTACAATGAACGCGTATTTGGTGCGTGCGCCCTGTCTTTAGCGAAAATTCAACCAAGCTAAAGCCTTGATATTTTTTAATAACTGTGTACTCGGTTATTGCCTGTCTTCCCTTAACGGTTGAAACCGTCATAAGCTTTCTATCCTTATCACTGCGCGTAATAAGTGTGTCTATAAGCCCGTTATCGCACTTTGGCGCACCTTCAACAAGGGCAAGATAAATTCTCTTACAGGTCTTTTGTTGTATTTGTTTTGCCAAAGATAAATGGGCTAAATCGTTTTTCGCAACCACTAATAAGCCCGAAGTATCCTTGTCTATCCTATGTACTATACCAGGTCTTATTACACCGTTAATCGAGCTTAATTTATCAAGGTGATATAATAGCGCGTTTACAAGCGTTCCACCGTTAGTCCCACCACCGGCGTGCACGGTTAAGCCCTGTGGTTTATTGATAACAGCTAAATCGTCGTCTTGATACACTATTTCAATGCCGATATTTTGCGGGGTTAAGTCAAGCTTTAAAGGTTCTTCTATAACGATATCAATAACGTCGCCAGCCTTTAAGCTATCCCCTGCCTTGCAAGGCTTGCCGTTTAGGGTGATTTTTCCGTCTTCAACAAGCTTTTTCACGCGCGAGCGAGTAAGCTCGGTATTTTCACACACAAATAAATCAAGTCGCTTTTGCGATGAAGCGACTTGCAAGGTACTATTTGTCATTTTTTACTTCCTTCTTTTTAAAGATTGCTTCCTTATCTAAAAACAGCAAATAGAAAACTAACATAACGCCACCAATGGTGATGGCAATGTCGGCAACGTTACAGCTGTAGCTTACAAAGTATAAATCCATACCGATAAAGTCGCGCACGCCTTGGAAGGCAATACGGTCGATAAAGTTACCGATAGCGCCTGCAGCAACAAGGGTAAGTGAAATATTAAGCCATTTGCTGTTGTCCTTTTTATAGATAAAGAAAAGCACTAAAACGGCCATTGTTATTACAGTTAAAACAATGAAAAAGGCTTGTGCCCAAGGCTTGTCTGCAAACATTGAAAGAGCAGCGCCCGTGTTCATAGTTACCTTTTCTATTGAAAAAAGGTTGCCAATTATCTGAATGCGCTCATAACTATTGGTTACCACGATAGCTTTGGTAAGCTGATCAAGAATAACAACTGCAAAAAATATTATTGCGTAAATCATAATTTTCCTTTATAAGGCTTAAAGCCTATATACCTAATTCGTTTAAGAGTTCTTTTAAATCAAGTGGCGTGGTTGGGTTGATGGCTTCTTCAAGGTCAAAGGCTGGAGTGTCATCCTGCGCGTTTGCCTGTAAAAACTCGTCAAAATCACTAACCTTTTCATCATTTTGTTTGTTAAGCGCCCCACCAAACAACCTTTCGTCAAGCTTTTTAGCAGTTTCTTTGGCGTTAAAAATGCCTTCCTTATCTAAATCAGCAAGATTTTTAATAATCCAATCGGAAGTTTGACTTAAATTGCTATCAACTTCCGTTTGATACATCGCGCGATATTTTTGTGCCAAAAGCTTTAAGGTTTTAAGCTCCAGCATATACCTGTAAGCCGCCGCCTTGTTAAGCTCATCGGCTTCCCTGTCGGCAGTAAGCAGTCTTTCAGCGCTCTTTTTAGCATCGCGACGAAAGGCTTCAAGCTCAACGCTTAACTGCCTTATGGTTGACCCAAGCTCAAAATTTTTATCGATAAGCGCTTGATTTTCTTCAATTAACGTCTTATCGTCTATCATACCTTGGTCTTCCTTAACTCTTTAATCATACCTTCTTTAAGCGCGTAAAGCCCGTCGGAAAGGTCAACCTTGTAAATATGTGGGTTGTCAATACGCTTATATTCATCCCAAAAGCTATCCCTTTCCCGTTTAGCGTAAGCGCAAATTTCTTCAAGGCTTGGCTTCTTGCCGATATACTTGCCGTTTTCCATAATAAGCTCGGATAATTCGCGCAAGGTGTACTCGCCTGCTTCAAGGGTGATTGATTTCCACCTTTCGGTTGGGTGGGTAAGAGTTAGTGGCTTGCTTGCGTCGATAAATTCTTCCTTAAGCGCAATAAGGTCGGCAAAAGCCATACCGTCTTTATCGTAAACCCTGTAAAGGGTTTTAAAGCCCGGGTTGGTGGTTTTTATGCTGTTATCAGAAAGCTTAATTTTAGGTATAAACTTACCGTTTTCTTCAACGGCTGAAAGCTTATAAACACCGCCTAACGCAGGCATTTCACCACCCGTTATAAGTTTAGTACCAACGCCCCAAACGTCAATGCACGCGCCTTGGAGTTTAAGCGACGTTATTAATTTTTCGTCTAAATCACCCGATGCGCAAATCTTGACGTAATCGTAACCGGCGTCGTCAAGCATCTTTCTCGCCTGCTTGGTAAGATACGCAAGGTCGCCACTGTCAATACGGATACCAACTGGCTTGTGACCGTTTTTAACAAGGTAGTCAAAGCATTTTATCGCGTTGGGCACGCCACTTTTTAAAGTGTCGTAAGTGTCAACCAATAATAAGGTTGCGTCGGGGTAAACTTCGGCGTAAGCCATAAAAGCGTCAAGCTCGGTCGGAAAACCCATAACCCAACTATGCGCCTGCGTGCCTGAAAGCTTAATACCAAACATTTGGCCAGCCAAAACGTTTGACGTTGAATTGCAACCACCGATAACCGAAGCGCGCGTGCCGTAAATACCTGCGTCAGGGCCTTGGGCGCGCCTTAAACCGAATTCCATAACCGCATCGCCCTGCGCCGCGTAGCAAACCTTTGCAGCCTTGCTTGCAATAAGCGTTTGGTGGTTTAAAATGTTTAAGATTGCAGTTTCAACTATCTGCGCTTCTAAAATATTGCTCTTTATAATCAAAACCGGCTCGTCGGGGAAAACAACCGTGCCTTCCTTTACGGCATAGACCTGCCCTGTAAACTTAAAATCCTTTAAAAAGCTTAAAAACTCATCGTCAAAAGCCTTTAGGCTTTCAAGATACTTGATATCTTCATCGCTGAAATGGAGATTTTCAAGGTACTCCACAACCTGCTCAAGACCTGCTGAAACCGAATAGGTTATAAGTGCGTTTCTACGGAAGAATACGTCAAACACAACTACTTCGTCAGTCTTTTTTTGCTTGAAGTAGCCGTACATCATAGTAAGCTCATAAAAATCTGTAAGCAAGGTTAAATTTCTCATAAGCCCGTCCTTTCTAAATAAACTATTATTTAGAGTGCGATTATTAAGTTATTATATCACACCACACGGCAAAAATAAAGGGTTTTCGTTGTTTTTTTGCTTTATTTAATCTAAATAACCCATTTTTAAGCAAAAAACCCAAGGGTAAATACCCTTGGGCAGAGTTTATTTGGCTATAACGTCAACGCCAAGGCTAATTCCAAGGCCCAAATCAACGCGCTTCATTACGGTATCGTCCAAAGCGCCAATGCGTTCCTTTAGCCTGCGTTTATCAATAGTGCGGATTTGTTCAAGCAGAATTACCGAGTCCTTCATAAGGCCGTAATCGATGGCGTTAAGCTCTATATGCGTAGGCAATTTCGCCTTGTCAAGCTTACTGGTTATCGCCGCGGCTATAATCGTTGGGCTGTACTTATTGCCAATATCGTTTTGAACGACCAAAACTGGCCTTACGCCACCTTGCTCACTGCCAAAAACCGGGCTTAAATCCGCGTAATATAGTTCACCGCGTTTAATCATAATTACCTTTAAAGCGGATTGCCCCCTTATAGTTTACGTTTTGCTTTTTACGTTTGTTCCGCTTAACTATAATTGTTGCCAAAATTATAAGGTTTATACAGTTTTTAGCGTGGTTTATGAAAATAAATCGTTAAGGGTTTTTCTAAGCGTGTTGTCGGCTTCGTAACCAAAATTACGCAGGGCGCGTGGCGTTGGGTTTTCAAAGCGCTTAAAGGTGTTGTTATCAAGATAAATTATAACGTCGGCTAAAAATAAAGCTTCGTCAATGGTGTGGGTAACCATTATGCTCGTTCTTGGCGACGCTTTGATTAAGTCGTTATAAACACCCATAATGCGTTTTTTAAGCCCTAAATCTAATGAAGAAAAGGGCTCGTCACACAAAATGGTGTTTGACGGATAACAAAATGCGCGCGCTAAAGAAACCCTTTGCGCTTCCCCGCCCGAAAGCGTGTTAGCCTTTTTGTTTTTCAGGTGGGAAATCTCGGTAAGCTCAAGATACTTATTTATAGTTTTATCCTTATCATCGCCAAGACAGTTGTTAGACAGCGCGTACTCTAAATTTTCCTTTACGGTTAAAAAAGGTAAAAGGCGTGGCTCTTGGAATACGTAAGAAATCTTTCCAAAATCAATTATCTCGCCGTCAAAGTCCGTAAGCTTTGCAATTATTTGTAAAAGGGTTGTTTTGCCTATGCCTGATTTACCTATGATTGCCGTGGTTTTATCCTTGTCAAATTCAATGCAAAAATTGTCGAAAATCGACCTATTGCCCCACTTTTTAGAAATATTAATTAGTTTTGGCATACCTTACCCCCTTAAAAAGTTTTTTAAGGCCTTTGAGCAAAAGCTCTAATAAATAGCTTAAAAGTATCGCCGCCACCGTGTATGAAAACAAGGTTGCAGTTTCCAAATTTGCTTTGGCGTTTTGCATAAGCCTACCTAAACTATTTGAAGTTGCAGCCAGCGCTTCAGCGGCGATTATAAGCTTAAGATTAAGCGATAACGCGTTAACCCCGTCAGAGTACGCCTTGTCGCTTACAAAGGGCAAATACATTTCAAAAATCCTTGTTTTAACTGGCACGTTATACACGACAGACATTTCTAAAAGCTTTTTATCGCAAGACTTTATTGCAGTTAAAATCGACGAGTATAGCGTGGGGAAAATAACTGCAGTTGCAATTATCATTGGGCTTATTTTTGAAGAAAACCAAATAAGGCACAAAAATATTATACTCATCGTTGGCGTCGCGCGTACTAAAACGACGACTGGATATAAAAAGCGTTCCACAAAGCTTGATAAGCTTGATAAAACTGCAAGTGCTATCGCTAGCACGAAAGCAATTAAAAATGATAAAAACGCGCGCAATAAACTGTTTACGACCGACGTTAAAAAGACGTTAGTTGTAAACACTTTAAGCATTTGCTTCAAGGTTGCAAAAGGGGTTGGCACTATTAACGGCACGCCAACCGAAATTGCAATTATATACCACAAAATAATTACGATAAGTATCGCAAATATTGGGGCAAATTTCGTTAAAATTTTATTCATTATATTAAATAGAAACCTTCGTCAGGTAACTTGCCACCGATAAACGCTGGCGCGTAGCCCAAGATTGCCTGATAGTAAAGCTCAAGTTGAGTCTTTATCTGGCTTGCAGTTTTGTGGTTAAGATTACAACGGTTCAAAATAGTGGAATTAAAGTTTACGGTGATTGCGCTTTCGTATTTAGCAAAAGTGTCTTTTATGGTTGAAGCGTTTTCGTAAACGTAGGTTAAATTGCTCGTTAATTTTTCATTAAGTGCCTCTATAAGCCCGTTATCGTTATAAACGGTGCTTTTTACAACGATGCCTGCTTGGGTAAAAGTATCGTCGCCAACGTAGTCTTCCCACGCCTTTTGAAGGTTCATAACAATTTGACCACCCGTTTTATTAAGAGCACCGGTTACTGCAGGTTCGCCTAAAACACCATAGTCTGCTTTGCCAGTTTTAAGTTGTGCAATAACGTCAGGGCCACCTGAAAAATATCTTAACGCAACCTTACCTTCAACTGCAGTTTCGCTTTCAACGTATTCAATATTGTTACGGTCAAGGATAAACCTTAAGGTAATATCTGGCGTACCCGATTGACCAGTGAGTGCAACAACCTTACCCTTTAATTCTTGCGGGGAAGCCAAAGCTTCAGCGCCAATCATATATAAAACGCCAAAAACGTTTACCGATAAAAGTTTGATATCAACGCCGTTGTTGTAAAGCTTTGCCGCAACGTTGGTTGGCATAACGGCAACGTCTGCTTCGCCTGATAATATTGCAGCGCTAACAGCTTGCGCGTCGCTTACGATTTTATACTCGACTTTATGACCGTCAAGCTCGGTTACGCTGTGCATAAGCTGGTAAACGGCAAGGGTTGGCGCACCGTCAGGGGTAACGATAGTTATCTTTGATTTTTCTTCATCGCCTTGGTTGGATTGATTGTTACAACCAACTAAAGCTAAACTAAAAATTAAGCTTAAAACTAACATAAGTGATAATAATTTTTTCATAATAGCTCCTATATATCGGCCTATAAGCCGATTAAAGTATATTTTTTATATTAACGTGGCAACTTAAGTGCCAATATTTTTTTCTATTCGGAATCGGTTACTGCAGACTTAACCTTAACGTTTTCAAGCCTGCCAAGCTTACCTGTGAGTGCGGAAAGTTGCTCGTTAGTTCCCCTAACGATTACGCTTATAACGTATATACCACGCTCATGATCAGGCACGCCCATACGCCCTAAAATAAGGTGCGCGCATTCACTTAAAAGTGCTTGCACACGCCCAACGATTTGCCTGTCCTTTTCAACAATTATACCAATAACGCCTAATTTCATAATTATACTCCTTAAAAAGCATTAAAAAAACCGCTTTACACGGAAAGCGGGTTTTACCATCGAAAAATAGAGCCAATCGGCTTTGCAAAAAGAAAAAATGCTTTTAGCAAGGGCAATTTGCTTGAAATATTTCAAATTGATAAACTTACTCTCCGAACTAATCATCAATACAGTTTTATTTATTATACAATATTTTTGATAGTTTGGCAACAATTTTGACCCGATTTTTTTGCGGCTCACACGCACGACTTTTTCAATCTTTAATCAGATAAAACCAAAAATGGCTATTAAAAAATTGCAAAGCTTTTTAATTTGGTGTATAATATTAGAAAAAGTTAACGGAGATGTTATTATGGCATTAGTAAACACAAAGAAAATGTTTGAACAAGCTTATAAGCACGGCTTTGCAATCGGCGCGTTCAACGTAAACAACATGGAAATCGTACAAGCAATCACTGAAGCTTGTAAAGAAGAAAAAGCACCTGTTATTTTACAGGTTTCTAAAGGCGCAAGGGCTTACGCTAACCACACTTACCTTGTTAAGCTTGTTGAAGCTGCGGCTATCGAATGTCCTGAAATCCCAATCGCGCTCCACTTAGACCACGGCCCAGACTTTGAAACCTGCAAGGCTTGTATCGACGGTGGCTTTACGTCAGTTATGATCGACGGTTCATCACGTTCATTTAAGGAAAATATGGAGCTTACCAAAAAGGTTGTTGATTACGCACACCAATTTGGCGTAACCGTTGAAGGCGAACTTGGTACTTTAGCTGGTATTGAAGACGAAGTAAGCCACGAAGTTGGTTCTTACACACGCCCAGAAGAAGTTGAAGAATTCGTTAAGTACACAGGCGTTGACTCACTTGCAATCGCTATCGGTACTTCACACGGCGCATACAAATTCAAACCTGAACAATGCACTTTAAACGAAAAGGGTATTTTAGTTCCACCTGCGCTTCGCTTTGACATTTTAGAAGAAGTTTCAAGAAGATTACCTAACTTCCCTATCGTTTTACACGGCTCATCTTCAGTTCCACAAGAATACGTTAAGATG
>JAZTYT010000076.1:0-1742 GCA_045637045.1 Christensenellaceae bacterium
CTTGTTGCTGAAAATCCATGCTGGATTACTTCAAATCAAATTGAAGCAGCGCGTATCGCTATGACAAGATTCATCAAACGTGGCGGTCAAGTTTGGATCGACATCTTCCCACACAAACCAGTTACCAAAAAACCTGCTGAAACACGTATGGGTAGCGGTAAAGGTTCTGTTGAATACTGGGTTGCTGTTGTTAAACCAGGTAGAGTTTTATTTGAAATCGCAGGCGTTGCAGAAGCAGACGCTAGAGAAGCTTTAAGACTTGCAAGTCACAAGCTTCCATGCAAGTGCAAATTTGTTAAAAAAGAAACGTTAGAAGGGAGTGAAGGCTAATGAAAGCAAGAAATATTCATGAAATGACATCTGAAGAGCTTACCAAGAAGTTGGCAGAGCTTAAAGATGAGCTCTTTAACCTTCGTTTCCGTCACGCTACAGGTCAATTAGAAAACCCTAACGTTTTAAACGGAATTAAGAAGGACATCGCAAGAGTAAAAACAGTACTCCGCGAAAGAGAAATTAAGGCATAAGGAGAACAGAGATGAGAAATTTACGTAAAGAAAGAGTAGGACTCGTTTCCTCCGACAAGATGGACAAGACTGTAGTTGTTGTTGTAGAAAGCAAGGTTAAACACCCACTTTACAAGAAAACTATCACAACGTCTAAAAAGTTCAAAGCACACGACGAATTAAACGAATGTGGCATTGGCGACAAAGTAAGAATTGTTGAAACTAGAAAGTTAAGTAAAGACAAAAACTGGAGAGTTGCCGAAATTATAGAAAAGGCTAAATAACGGGAGGCTAATTATGATACAGGCACAGACAAGATTAAAAGCGGCAGACAATTCAGGCGCAAAAGAATTGTTCTGCATCAAAGTTTTAGGTGGCTCCTATCGTAAATGGGGCAACATCGGTGATGTAATCGTAGCAAGCGTTAAGACAGCAACACCAGGCGGCGCAGTTAAGAAAGGCGACGTAGTTAAAGCTGTTATCGTTAGAACAACAAGTGGCTTAAGAAGACCTGATGGTACACACATCAGATTTGATGACAACGCTGCAGTTATTATCGACGCTCAAAAGCAACCAAAAGGCACACGTATCTTTGGGCCAGTTGCAAGAGAATTAAGAGAAAAAGATTACATGAGAATCATCTCTTTAGCACCAGAAGTTTTATAAGGAGAAGCGAAATGAAGGTTAAAAAGAACGATACCGTATACGTATTAACTGGTAAAGATGCCGGCAAGACCGGTAAAGTATTAGCCGCTTTCCCTGCAGAAAACAAGGTGACTGTTGACGGCGTAAACATTCAAAAGAAGCATCAAAAAGCACGTTCCGCAAAAGAAACAAGCGGTATCGTAGAACAAGTTGGTAAAATCGATGCATCAAACGTATTAGTTGTATGTCCTTCATGTGGTAAGGGTACGAGAGTACACCACAAAATGGAAGGCGACGTTAAGGTTAGAGCTTGCGCTAAATGCGGTGCAACCCTTGACGTAAAAGAGGCAAAATCAACCAAGCCTGCAAAAAAGGCTGCTAAAAAATAATAAGCCAATAAGGAGATAAATAAAATGGCAAGTGACAAGACTCAGGTTGTTAAAGAAGCTACAACCGAGAAGTACATCAGCCGCGTAAGAGAACGTTACGAAACAGAAGTAGTACCATATCTTATCAAGCACTTCAATTATAAAAACGTTAACCAAGTTCCACGTTTAGTTAAAATCACTATCAACGGTGGCTTGGGCGACATTA
>JAZTYT010000077.1:0-3644 GCA_045637045.1 Christensenellaceae bacterium
TGTTCTCCGTTAAGGATAACAAGCTAACGCCCTTTGTATTGATATTTTATTAGACGACTAATAGACAGAGCCCTTATAAGCTTTCGCCAAAGTCTTCTTTGAATTTAGCAACTAATTTTTCTTGCCAGTCGCTTGTTGGCTCTAACCTGCCGATGAAGAAGCGCATAACCGAAGGCTCTTCGACAAAGCGTAAGCCACCGATTAAGTGTCTGTTATCGTAAAGCCAAGCAAGACGGTCGGCAATGTATCTAACCTGTGACAAGGTAAACACACGGCGTGGGAGCGCCAATCTAACCAACTCGCAAGAAGCAATATGTTCAGAGCCGTCAGGGTTTCTTTCTTCGCTCAACGTTCCCCTTTCCATACCCCTTGCACCGCTAACGAGATAGATTGCCGTAACCAACGATGCCGATTGATATTCTTCTTCTTTTACGTGACCAACGAATTCCCTTGCGTTAAGGTGTAAGCCAAGCCCACCCGGTGGGGTAACGATTGGGATGTTGTATGACGTTAAAATCCTTGCAAACTCTTCAATAAATTCAGGGCCGTGGGAAATCATATCGATATCCATTGCTTCTTCCAAACCAACGGCAACGGCTTCCATTTCTCTTGTTGACATACCACCGTAGGTCAAAAAGCCTTCGTAAACGGGGATTAAAACCTTCATTTTGTCAAATAAAGCCTTATCGTTTACAACGATACCGCCGCCCTTTGCGCTACCGAGCTTACGCGCCGAGAAGTAAATGATATCTGCGGCGTCGCTTATGGTTTTGGATATTTCGGCAATAGCCATATCCTTGCACATTGGCTCTCTAACCTTGTTAAAATACAAGTTGTCGGTTATAAGTGACGCGTCAATCATAAGTGGGATGCCGTACTTTTTGCAAACCTTAGATACGTCTAAAACGTTTTGAACGCTTACCGGCTGACCACCGATTAAGTTCGTGCCCATCTCAATACGAACGAACGGCACGTGTTCTACGCCAACTTGGTTGATTAAATTTTCCAACTTAACTAAATCGATATCGCCCTTGAACGGACAAGTGCTGGTGATTTCAATAGCTTCGTCCTTGAAAACTTCTTCAACGCGCCCACCACAAAGCTGAATATGTGTTTTTGTGGTTGTAAAGTGGTAGTTCATTGGAACGACGTCGCCAGCTTTAACAAGCGTTTTTGCCAAGATGTTTTCACAAGCCCGGCCCTGGTGCGCCGGTAAGAAATATTTTTTACCAAAGAATTCTTGGCAAACCTTTTCTAACTTGTAAAAGGTTTCACTGCCTGCGTAAGAGTCGTCGGCAACCATCATTGCGCCAAGCTGTCTGTCGCTCATTGCGTTAGTACCGCTATCGGTAAGCATATCCAAATAAACGTCTCTGTTTCTTAATAAAAAGGTATTGCAACCAGCTTCCTTAATGGCTTTTAACCTTTCGTCGATAGGTAGCAAGTTTAATTTTTGGATAATTCTTACCTTGTGCATTTCGAGTGGCAAGTTTTGTTCTTTGTAAAATTTAATCCTTGACATATTTTCACCCCTTGTGCTAAAGCTGTAAATTGACGTTTTAACACGGCTTTTTATCAGTAAAAGTAATTTTTTGTCCTTGATTTTCGCCTTAAAAGACCAAAAATCAACGTTATTTAATTTATTATATCACATTTAGTTTGAAAATCAAGTTATAGCGCAAGTAATTTGAAAAAGTAGCATGTAAAATTTGTAAACAAAACTTAAGGTGGGAAGGGCTAAAAAGCGATAAAAAAATCTTGGCAGGTTGCCAAGGCTTTGCCCTTTTAATGAATAATATATAATGAATAATGTCTTGCGCTTGCGCAAGTGTTTTGGTCAGTTGGTTGCTTGCACTCGCAAGCAACCAAGCCTTTTATAAATTTAATTAAGTTACCACAATTCTTAATCCTTAATTATTAATCAAAGCTTTTGATTAATTTCTTTCTTAATAAATATCATATAAATTTGTAAATACAGACGTTTTATGCTATACTATAAGAAAAACAAAAAGGTATTAGTTATGAGTTCAAAAGTATATTTCACTAAAAATTTGACAGGGCAAGCTGTAGTTGATCTTTATAAAGTGCTTGGTGCTACGTTAGACGGCAACGTTGCCGTTAAACTACACTCGGGCGAGCCGGGTAACCAAAACTTTATTCAAGCCGACTTTTGGAAGCCTATTATCGACACGGTTGACGGTACGGTTGTTGAGTGCAACACGGCTTACGACGGTGGGCGTAACACAACTGATAGACACCTTGAAACCTTGAAAAAGCACGGCTGGGCAGATAACTTTAAGGTTGACCTTTTAGACGCTGAAGGGCCGGATTTGAAGCTTGAAATACCAAACGGAAAGGTTATAAAAGAAAATTACGTGGGCAAAAACCTTGTTAATTACGATAGTATGCTGGTGCTTTCACACTTTAAAGGTCACCCAATGGGTGGGTTTGGCGGTGCTATAAAGCAGTTATCTATAGGCGTTGCTTCATCATTTGGCAAAGCTTATATTCACGGCGCGGGCGAGCCTGAAAAGATTTGGACTGCCGAGCATAACAGCTTTTTACAAAGTATGGCTGACAGCGCTAAATCGGTTATAGACTTTTTCGGCGGGAAAATCGTTTACGTAAACGTAATGAAAAATCTATCGGTTGACTGCGACTGCTGTGCCGTTGCTGAAGACCCTTGTATGCAAGATATAGGTATGCTGATTTCAACCGACCCTGTTGCCATTGACCAGGCGTGTATCGACCTTATTTATAATTCGACCGACCGTGGCCGTGACCATTTTATTAAGCGCGTGGAATCACGAAACGGGCTTTTAACCATAAGCTCGGCTGAAAATCTTGGCTGTGGCACGCGCGAGTATGAGCTTATTGAAATTGAGTAATCGTTTTTTCTCGCTACTAAATCTTACAAATTCCAACGCTTGCTAATATATCGTAGTTATGGACAAATATCATTTTACGGTAACTGAAAAATTTAATAACTATAAAGCCGTTGATTTTTTGCGAGCCAAGGGCGTTTCGTGGGAGATTATCCAAAAGCTAAAGTACGGCAATATTGACTTAAACGGCAAAGTTTTACCAACCGTCGTTACGCGCGTAAATTGTGGGGATACTCTCACCCTAAACCTACCAAAAGATACCCCTAACCCTTACGTTACGCCATCTTTTGGTAAGCTTAATATAATTTATGAAGACGAGTATATGCTTGCAGTCAACAAGCCCGTCGGCATGCAAACGCACGCGTCGAAAAACTTAAAACTCCCGTCGCTTGACGGCCTTGTTTGTGGGTATTTTTCGCCAGCGTCCTTTGTTTTTAGGGGCATAAACCGACTCGACAGGGATACAAGTGGCATAGTTTTAGTCGCAAAAGATATGGTTTCAGCCTGCTTTTTAGGTGAAAAAATGAAGCGTGGCGAAATCAAAAAAACTTACACGGCAATTATCTGTGGCAAGCCTGAAAGCGACCATTTTATCATCGACCAACCTATCGCAAGAAAAAGTGCCGACAGCTTAATGCGTATAGTTTCGCCCGATGGCAAGAACGCTAAATCAGAAGTGTTTTTCGTTAAACAATTAGATAACGGCTTGTCGGTTGTCGACGTATTGCTCCACACGGGCAGAACCCACCAGATAAGGGT
>JAZTYT010000078.1:0-7526 GCA_045637045.1 Christensenellaceae bacterium
GCCTGGGACTTCCCTTGTCGAGCCACAAACGTTACAGTCACCGTCACAAGCGTTGTCGTACTTGTGGTCGGCTGGCGTTCTGGTTAAGCCACAAATATTACAATCTACGTCGCAGGCGTGGTCGTAAACGTGGCCTGGCACGGAACGAACGTAGCCACAAACGTTACAGTTTGTATCGCAGGCGTTGTCGTACTTACAGGACGTAGAAACCCTTATACCGCCGCCACAGATTGAACAGGTTTGTGAAGCGCAGTTGGTGTAAACGTGGTCGCCAACCTGTCTTTCTTCGTGACAAACGTTACAAGACGCGTCGCAAGCGTTGTCGTAAGAGTGGGGTTTAGCAACTCTTTCTTCGCCACAGGCGTTACAAGACGTGTCGCACTCGTTTGAATAAATATGCGCGCAGGTAACCGTAATTGCGCTTTGGGCTTTAGCCTTGATTGCGTTTTGACCGCTTTGGGTTGCTAACAGGTCTGCGCCGTTGTTGATGATAAGGTTTGAAAGGTAGCTCATTAAAGACGGTTGGGGGTTCTTGTCGTCAGGTATCCATTCTTCGTTGAGCTTTGAAGTTAATTCGCCAAGCAGGTCTACGTAGGTTACGTAATCGCCTACCGTTGCGCTAAAGGTTAACGCTTGCATTGACGAAACCTTGATAAACATATCAATAAATTCGCCCATTGGCATATCCATTGCTTCGCTGGAATGGATAAGGCCTTGCATTGGGTTGAAGTAGCCAAACGCTATAATCTTTGCCGTTGGGTTGATTTGGTGGATGAGTTCAACGACTTTTGCGTAGCTGGTTACGTGGCCAAGGTAAGCGTGTAAAACCGTGTCGAATAACAAGTCAACGTTGATTGTGCCTTTAATCATATTGTTAGAAAGCGCGCCAAGGTCGATTTGTTCGGGCAAGGTCATAATGCGTTTGAGCATTGAAATTATGCTTTCTACCCTTTCAGCCATTTCTGCGGTAACGAATTGCTTCCAGTTAACGTTTAACGTGGCTGAGCCGTTCATTGACCTACCGATTTGTTCGTTGAGCATTTGGTAAATGCCTTCGCCACCAAAGGATAAGCTGATTACGTCGGCTTTTTGGATTTCTTGGTAATATTTATCGCCGTCGGTGATGAGATTGAAGCGTGAGTAGAAGTAGTCGTCCGGGTTAGACGTTACGTCTAACAAGTACCACAAGTCTTCCATACGCATATTGTTTTTGGAAAGGTTTGTGTAACGGCTGGTGGATTCTGCACCGAAAATTTGCTTTGCTAAAAGGTCGGTTGCCGAATAAACGATAGTGCCGTTTGAAGCTGTTTGGTTTCTGCCTTGCGCGTCGCCTAAAGCAAGGAAGTATGAGCTTTCGCTGACTGTGTAACTGCCCTTTTGTGCGCTTTCCATAAGCTCGTGGTGGGCGGTGTCAAAGTCAGGGGCAGTAGTCAAAATTTGGGCAAGGCGGTTAAGATATACGTTATCGGTTATGCCGTCAACGTAATCTAAAATGCCTGTTTTTAATATTGATAAGGCGTAAGATTCAAAATCTTTGTTTAAGGTTGCAACGGCTTCGGTTAAGTAGTCACCACCGTCGTATTGGGTTAAGATTGCTTCGCTTATCTTAACGCTAACCTTATTTGCGCCTTGCTGTGATAAGTGTACGCCAACGCCACCACCTAAAACCATGCGTAAGTTAAGGGTTAAAAGGTCTTGCATTGCGTCGGTTTCAAGCGCGCCAAGATTGTCGGCAAAGACTTGTGCTATGGTCTTTTTGCCGGTTGGGGCTTCAAAAAGGTCTATTACGCTTTGCATTGCGATTGCTTGGTTGCTTGCACAAAGCTTGGTTGCGTTTATAAATGACGTTTTGGTGGCTTGGTTTGTTGAATCTAAACCAAGGCTTTCAATCTGGTCTGTGATAAGCGCTTCAAGGTCGCTGTTTAAAGCGCCCGTTGTGTTTGCTATATCTTTAAGCATTAAGTCAACCTTGCCTGGGTATGCAAAGTAAATGCCTTCTTTATTGTTGATTTTTGTTGCAAGCATCATGTTTGCGCCGTCAATGAGTAAGCCACCTATCGTGCCTACGTCAAATGCGTTTCCGCCAAGCTCAAACTTAAGCCCGTCAAGTACGTTGTAAAGCCCAACCACAACGATTTTTGCTTCAGGGTTTAACGCACGGATATTGTCTATTGCAACAAGGTAGTTGGCAATATACCCGAAAAAGCCGTAAGCATAGGTGTTGATTACCTTTTTAACGTTTTCAGCACCGAAAAGCTCAACGAGTGGGATACCTGAAAGCTTTCCGCCTTCGGCTAAAAGTTCTTCAACCATACCGAAAATAACGTTGTAAAGGTCTTTTGTCGTTTGGGTGGTTAAAATTGGCTCAATATCAAAAGCGTAATCGGTTGTGTCGCCAAGGGTTACGCCGTATTTATCGTAAATTGCACCAAGTAGGCTTGAAACGGTTGCAGAGCCAAAGTTTGCCGTGCCAACGGATAAGATAACCTGGTCAGCGTTGACGATTTGCGTTGCAATTTCGCCCCTGTCACTTGCAATGGTCGGGAATTTTGCCAACGTATAGTTGTCACCTGCATAACCACCGTCAAGAAGCACGCGTAATTCTTCGGTACGCATACCCTGTTTTTGGTAAGCATATAGGCTTGCGTTTGCGCCTAAACCGTTAACGTAAGAAGATATATAGCCGTTACTTAAAGCTAAATCGCTTGCAGTTGCGTCACCGATTGACACCACGTGGCAAGCTTCTTCTGCACGCGCAAACGTTTTAACGTTGTTCGTCAAAAAGCACGCACTTACCAAAAAACATACTGCCAATAGGGCAACTGTTATTCGCTTTTGTTTACTCATAAGTAAAACCACCTTTGTTTATTTTATGCGAAAGGGGTGGATAGACATACCACTCCAGAGTAACATACTTGTGTCAATTATAACACACCCCCCACACTTTGGCAAGCAAAGGAGCGTAAATTGTGCATAAGTTGCGTACTATTTATAAGTTTGAGAATGAATAATGAAGAATGAAGAATGTCTTGCGCTTGCGCAAGTGTTGTGGTGAGTTTGCTTGGCAACGCCAAGCAAAGCCTAAATAAATTAAAAAAGTAAACTCTGGGTGGCTGTTGTTAAAAACGTTGTTAGTATATACCAAGACGTTGTCATCCTGAGCCCAACCACTAAAAGTGGTTGTGGCGTCAGGACCCCTTAAATTATTTATTGCTTAATATAATCTTCCACTCTAAATTATTGATTTTTTGCCAAAGATAATATATAATAACTTATTATGAATAAGTTAAAAGACGCATTAAAATTATTTGCCTTGTTCTTTAAAATAGGCTTGTTCACCTTTGGTGGTGGTTATGCT
Source organism: Christensenellaceae bacterium (assembly GCA_045637045.1). Classification (GTDB taxonomy): domain Bacteria; phylum Bacillota; class Clostridia; order Christensenellales; family Borkfalkiaceae; genus UBA4636. Next base: position 3,359 of record JAZTYT010000078.1, read on the forward strand.
ATGATTTCGGTTATCTCGCACGAAGTCGTTGACAAGCGCAAATACATATCAAACGCAGAGTTTTCCGACCTTGTTGCTATTGCCGAATCAACGCCGGGGCCTATTGCCATAAACAGCGCAACCTACATTGGTTATCGCAAGGCAGGGGTTTTAGGCTCTATTTTTGCAAGCATAGGCGTTTGTTTGCCGTCGCTTATCATTATCTTTTTGGTTTCGCTGTTTTTTAGTGACGTTTTAAAATATGAACTCGTACAAAAGGCGTTCAGGGGCATACAATGCGGGGTTTCAATCCTTGTGTTTATGGCTGGCGTAAAGCTTTTAAAGAACGTTGAAAAAAACTGGTTGTCTTACGTTTTAATCGGTTTAGCCGTTGTATTGATGCTCTCAATGAAGTTTTTCAGCTTCAGCTTTTCAACGATTTTTATAGTTGTTTTCGGTGCGATTTTAGGCTTGGGCGTATATCTACCTAAAGAAAAATCTAAAAAAACCTTAAACACCAACGCCGACAATCAGCAAGCAAAAAGTGGCGATAACGGTACTATAGCCCAAGATTTGGATAAAACTGAAGAAGGGGGCGACGAATAATGGTATTGTTAAAGCTGTTTTTCACCTTCTTTAAAATAGGTTTATTCTCGTTTGGCGGTGGGTACGGTATGCTTCCACTTATCCTGCAGGAAACCACCAAAAACAACTGGCTGACTGAAAGTGAGTTTTATTCCTTTTTAGCCGTTGCTGAATCAACGCCAGGTCCAATCGCCGTTAATATGGCAACCTACGTTGGTAGTACGCAAGGCGCTTTAGCCTTTGGTGGCAACCTGTTTATGAGCGCGCTTGGGGCTGTAGTTACGACGCTTGGCGTAATTTTGCCGTCAATCATTATTATACTGCTTATCGTTGCAGTACTTAAAAACTTTTTAAAATACCGTGGCGTAAGGTGCGCGTTAAAGGGGATGAAGCCACTTATTTGCGGTATGATTATGGCAACGGGGTTATCGCTTGCAATCACTAATATTACGCCAAACCTTTACGACTTCAGCTTAAAAGGTTTTTCAATAATGGGTCTTGTCGTAACGGTGGTTTTAGCAGGGGTGTACTTTGGCTACAAAAAGATTTTCAAAAAGAATTTGTCGCCCATTTTACTTATCGTTGTTTCGGCAGTTTTAGGTATGTTGTTGCTATAAAAACCCTTAATAACCGACTTATAGCCTAACATTTAACATAAAAACAGAAAAAGCTTGGCATTTTGCCAAGCTTTTTAGTTTAAATTATTTTAGTTTAATTTTGTAAGGTCGTTAATCCAAACCCCACGCTTAATAAGAATATGCCCAACGATAGATTTTATACCGACCAACCCCCAAATAACGGTGTAAATAAGCTGTGCTTTTAGGCTGGTAAAGTTTACCAATAAAAGGGCAACGGGTACGCTGATACAAAATTCGTAAACGCTGTCAAAAAGCATTGTGATAAAGGTTTTACCACCTGCGCGCAAGGTAAAATACGAACAGCTAACGAAAGCGTTAACAGGCATAAAGCAAGCAAATATAATAATAAATTCAGCCGCAATATCCTTTACGTGTTGGCTTGTGTTATAAAAGTTGGGGAAGAGTGAGCTTGTAAAGACTAAAACAAGGCCAATGGCAGTCGACGCTAAAACGGAAATCCACGTAAGGCGCACGTTTGCAACCTTTGCTTCATCGGTTTTGCCCGAGCCAAGATAGTTGCCAAGTATGATGGAAACGGTTGTACCCATTGCGATAACCACGACGGAGAATAGGTTGTTTATGGTTGAAGCGATGTTGTAAGATGCAACGATATCAAGCCCACGGCGTGAATAGATTTGTGCTAAAAACGCAATACTCATTGACCAAAGCGTTTCGTTAGCAAGAATTGGCAACCCTTTTTTGGTTATGGTTTTAAATAGTGGGAGTGGTAGTTTAAAGCCTTTATACAAGTGCTTAAAGGCAACGTATTTATCACTCTTTAAGTGTGAATAGATAATTAAAACTAACATTTCGGCAAACCTTGCAATAATGGTTGCGATTGCAGCACCCTTTACGCCAAGGGCAGGTATGCCAAGCTTACCAAAGATAAGAATATAGTTGCCAACCAAGTTACAACTGAAGGCAATAATGCTTGCAAGCATCGGTACTTTTGTTTGGTTAATTTCCCTTAAAGTGCCTGCATACACCTGCGACATTGCAAACAAAGGCATTTGCAGGAGTATAAGCTTTAAATATTGCATTGCGTACGCGTGCGTTTTAACAGGGTCGCTTTGCCCGTCGCCGGCAGTTATATAAAGGGAAATAAGCTTATCGCCAAACAGCAAAAAGATAGCGCAAAACAGGGCAATCACCACAAACGATATAATAATTTTATATCTCACGGTGTAGCGCATATTGTTTTCGTCGCCACTACCAAAGTACTGGGCTGTAAAAATGCCTGCGCCTGCGATACCACCAAAAATACAAAGGTTGAAAACGAACATAAGTTGGTTTACGATTGCAACGCCACTCATTTGCTCCGTTCCAACCTGACCAATCATAATGTTATTCAAAAGATTGACGAAGTTGGTAATACCGTTTTGAATAACGATAGGTAGTGCAATGCTTAAAACAAGCCTGTTAAAGCGCTTGTCTGAAAACACGTTTTTTAAAGATACTCTCATATATATTACCTAAAAATTTATTTGAAAATAGATGCCCCACAATAATAACATAATTATTTAAGAATTTCAACTGTTTATAACGGAATTAAGCCTTTAATTTAATAAATTAGCGCCCGCCTTAAGCTAACAAAGTTTTTTAGCAACGTCCCGCCCCAGCTCTCAACGTGTTCAGCAACGCTCGCCTTATGCTCTCAACTTTTTAAGGGCGCACGCATAAAAATATCGTTTAACGGGCTTATAGCCCGACTTTTTGCTAAAAATCGGCTTAAAAACGCAAGGTCTTTATAGTACGCCCCCTTGCAAAAAAACCAAATGTCGCCACTTAGCTCGCATCTAAAACTTATTTTTGCTTAAACAATACGACTATTTTGGTCTAAATAAAAATCAACCATTGTTTGTGACATCGCCAAAATAAAACAAACGCTTGACAAAGGATTAAAGTGTGTTATAATAAAAAAAACGCTAAAATAGGGGGTAGTATGAAAAAACCTATTATTGCAATTATGTACGACTTTGATAAAACGCTTTGCACGCGCGATATGCAGGAGTACACCTTTATACCGAGCGTTGGTATGAAGCCTAACGAGTTTTGGACTTACACCGGTCAGGTTGCGGGCGAAGAAAAAATGGATAACATTCTTGCCTATATGTACTGTATGATAGACAGGGCTACAAACGCAAAAACACCACTTAAGCGTGATTCTTTAGTTGCGTGCGGTAAGGACATTGAATACCACCCGGGTGTTGAAGGCTGGTTTGAGCGTATCAATAATTACGGCAAGGAAGCAGGCGTTAAAATCGAGCATTACGTTTTGTCTTCGGGGTTAAAGGAAATTATCGAAGGCACTTCTATCGCTAAATATTTTAAACGCATTTATGCGTGTGAGTTTTTATATCGTGGCGACACGGCGGTATGGCCCAAAACGGCGGTAAACTATACCAATAAAACCCAGTTCGTTTACCGTATTAACAAGGGTGTTTTAGATATCAATAACGACGTTGACTTAAACAACTCCACGCCCGACTCAACGCGTCGCGTATTATTTAACAATATGATTTACATTGGCGACGGCTTAACCGACGTGCCTTGTATGAAGCTTGTTAAACAGGGTGGCGGTCACTCTATCGCAATTTATCACAAGGGCGAACAGGAAAAGGCAGTACCACTTTTACGCCGTGAAAGGGTTGACTGGATGTTTGAAGCCGATTACCGAAAGGGTAGCGAGCTTGACAAGGTTATGAAGCTTTTAATTGAAAACCTTGCCTACTACAACAAATTAAAGGGTATCAATATAAGGCAAAAAAGAGATTTGTTAGACGATTAAGATTTAGAAAAACAACCCCTTTGTGTATTAAACACAAGGGGGCTTTTTCATATAAAAAGTGGAGATAAGTGGCCTATAGGGGGATTTTTAGTAAAAAGCAGTTGGATAAAGCCAACTGCTTTTTTGAATGAATAATGAATAATGAATAATGAAGTCGGCTACGCCTAATGAATAATTG
>JAZTYT010000079.1:0-4824 GCA_045637045.1 Christensenellaceae bacterium
ACTTTAAGAATTGTTAAACTACTACAATTGCCAAATGAATAATTTCCTTCAGGCGGATTTGTCTCAAAAACCACGTTACTACCAATGTTAATACTATATAAACTATCACAATCAGAAAATGCAGAAGATCCGACTCTGACACCATCAGGGATATTCACACTTATTAAACTAACACAATCACAAAACGCCCCTTCACCAATAGAGGTTACGCTGTCAGGTATAACAACGCTTGTTAAACTACTGCAAGCAAAGAACGCCCAATCACCAATAGAGGTTACTCCATTAGGAATTTCAAAAGTTGAATCCGTTTTACCGTTAGCATATTGGATAAATATAGAACCATCACCACTATATAAATTACCGTCAATTGATAAGTAATTTGGACTATACGATTGAATATTCAATAAACTATCACAAGCTGAAAACGCAGCCGCACCAATAGTAGTTACGCCATCTGGGATTTCAACACTTGTTAAACTACTACAACGAAGGAACGCAGAATTACCAATAGTAGTTACGCTGTCACCTATAATAACGCTTGTTAAACTATAGCAATTAGAGAACGCTTCTTCACCAATAGAGGTTACGCCATCTGGGATTTCAACACTTGTTAAACTACTGCAACCAGAAAACGCAGAAGAACCAATAGTAGTTACGCCATCTGGGATTTCAACACTTGTTAAACTACTACAACGAAGGAACGCAGAAGAACCAATAGTAGTTACGCCATCTGGGATTTCAACACTTGTTAAACTACTGCAATCTCTGAACGCAGCATGACTAATTTTAGTTACGCCGGCACCTATAACAACGCTTGTTAAACTATCGCAATTATAAAACGCCTTTTCGCCTATTGTGGTTACTGCTTTTCCATTGTAAGTGCTTGGTAAAACAACTTCAGCTGGCATATTGTTAACATCTGCTGCGGCGATTGAATAGGTGCCGTCTTCTAAAAGTGTAAACGTGAAATATTGTGTGTCAATATAGTCACAAACGCCACATTGGTTGCTATCGCCATAATTATGGCCAAGCGCATCAATTATCTCTTGTTCAGCAAATACTTCACTACAACGATCACAATGACTACCTTCAGTCAAGCCTGCTAAAGTACAAGTTGGTTCAACGGCTTGGTCAACGATTACAACGTGACCTAAAGCACCTATTACTTCCTGCGCAACTAAAGTTTCACCACAGCGTGAGCAGTGGCTACCTTCGGTTAAACCTGCTAAAGTACAAGTTGGTGCAACTGCAGTATCAACAATTACAACGTGATCTAAAGCATCAATTACTTCTTGTGCAATAAACACTTCACCACAACGGTCACAATGGCTACCTTCGGTTAGACCTGTTGCCGTACAAGATGGCGCAACTGCAGGATCAACAACTACTGAGTGATCTGCAGAGATAACTTCCTGTGCAACCAAAACTTCACCACAACGATCACAATGACTGCCTTCGGTTAAACCAGTTTGGAAACAGGTTGGCAAAACGGCTTGGTCAACAACTACTGAGTGGTCAAGGGGATTACCTTGAGTTTGTCCACAAATACAAGTTTGTGGAGCAGTGCAGGTTGCATCAGACCAAGTATGAACATGATCATTTCCATTTTTGCTACCACAAACAACGCATACCCCATTAACAAAGTTGTGCTCAACTTTAGGTATTATTTTCTCAATGGACTCCCCACATGAACATATACCATAAAGTTCCCCATTAGCCGTACATGAAACTATTTTTATGGTCGTATATACGTATTCATGGGTGTGTTCACTTGTGTAGTCGCAAGCGCTCAACATAACGCAAGCGAGCATTGTAACGATTATCGCTATAATCGATATACGTTTTCTTTCTCTCATAACTTCCCCCCTGGTTAAGAATAAAAACAACAAAAAAAAGTGTCGCATGCAAAAGCAATACGACACGTAATAAAAGTGCATTTCGCCTTTGCTGCGACACAACTACATTACATCAATTTGTAAAAGATTTTATGTAACGCGAAAATGTACACTTCTACCCAAGAAGTATACTTTTACAAATCAATATAAAGTTATGTCGCAACCCTATTGTAGCACTATTACCAAAATATGGCAAGTAAATTAGAAATAATAAATGATTTACTTTAAGTAAATATAGAGCGAGATTTCTCACTTTAGGTTATCAAGAAAACCAATGGAATCCTACCGATTCCAACGCTCACTTAGGGCGAGACGTTGTTTTAAACGCTTTGCGTTTAAATAATAGCTTCATAAAAATGCAAATCCGTGCAAGCAAGCTTGCCCGCAAGCATTTTTACTCGCTATTGCATCCTGAGGCTCGCGCGTGGCGCGATGCCGTCAGGATCCCCTAAACTTTACTGATAACTTAAGCAAAGCCTTATTTAAATTTAATAAAAACTTTTTGCAAAGCAAAAAGTTTACCGTAACACTTGCGCAAGCGCAAGACATTATTCATTATACGTTATTCACTAAAAAAGCACAGGCATCAAACCTGTGCTTTTTTACTATAGCGCGCCTTCTTTTAATCTTTCTAAAATGATTTCGGCTGATTTTGCGTTTGTTGCAAGTGGGATATTTTGCACGTCGCAAAGGCGTAATAATGCCGAAACGTCAGGCTCGTGTGGTTGGGCGGTTAGTGGGTCTCTTAAAAAGATAACTAAATCTAAAAGCCCGTCTGCTATCATAGAGCCTATTTGTTGGTCGCCACCTAACGGGCCACTTTTCATACGGGTTATTTTAAGCCCCGTTTCGCCCATAACCAGCGTACCCGTCGTGCCGGTTGCCCATAGCTGGTGCTTGGCTAAAACGTCTTTATACTTAACGGCAAGTTTAATCATCGTGTCTTTCTTTTTGTCGTGCGCAATAAGTGCAATTTTCATAATTTGTATCCTTTAAAGTTTAGTTTTTTTTTATTCTACTACCATTATACCACTTTTTTAGGGTTTGTCAAGACAAAAAAACGCGCCCCTGCAAGCAACGTGCAGGGGCTTAAAAAATATTTAGTTGTCAGTTTTGTTGTCGCCGTCAAGCGCTTCCATAATAACCCTACAAACGGTTTCAAGCTTATCCTCGTCCGCCGTTATTGTATTTTCTTTTAATAACGATTCAAGCTCTTGTTTGGTTATAGGGGCATCCGTTTTTTTGATTTTTTGGATAATTTCTTCAACGACTTCGTCTAAATTATCCGACAAGATTATACTTGACAGTAACTTTTCAAGCGAGCTTTTAATGTCTTCCGTGCTTAAAAACGCGCTTTTTTTGACGAAGGCAGTTATCGTAACGGCCAAAGAGCCTGCCACCACACAGCTTTTAAGGGCTGACGGGGTTATGGTCTTTTCGGTAATTAACGATAACAAAATAAAGCTTAACACGCCCAAGGTAAACGATATAAAGAAAAAGACTTTTGCCGAAAACTTATGAGATTTGTTTATCAGTAAACCTATAAGGCACGCTACGCTTGCTGAAACTACTATGTCCGCACTCGTGCTTTTTAATAAGGCAACGACGGTTGCTTCCTGCATAATTATCCCCTTTTAGGGGCAACAAAGCTTACTTGCCACCGCCCGTCTTTAATAAAAGTTCAAGACGTTTACGAAAATTGTTTTTAAACCTGTATAAAAAACACTTCACTTTTTTGCCCCCTTTTTTGTATTTTTCCAAGCGTCAATTATATTATAACCTGCAAAATACCCAGTTTCAAGCACATATGACAGTTTTGGCATAGGCAAAACGCAAAAAATTTTTTAGCGCATAAATTTTTGGCAGGTATAAACAATATCTATATGAATATTACCACCAGCATAACCAAAAACCAAGAGCTTTTGCAAAAATTACTGCCCGCAAAAGACGTGGTGTTTTCACCCTTTAAAATTTGCAAGCACAAAGCCTTGGTCGTATATATTGACAGCATTTGCGAAAAGGAAATCATCGGGGAGCTTGTCATTACGCCCCTTATCAGCTTAAGCGGAAAGCTTACCCTTGAAAGGCTTATTGACTCGGTGCGCTCACCAACGGCTGCGCTTGTGCCAACGATTGATGAGTGCGTTGACCTTTTATTAAACGGTAGCGCTTTGGTTTTTGTAAACGGGCTTAAGGGCGCGCTTAACGTGGAAATGCTTAAATACACTTCACGCGCCGTGACCGAGCCACCTACTTCAGCCGTCGTCAAAGGCCCGCGTGAAGGCTTTACGGAAAACCTTAAAACCAATCTTGGGCTTTTACGCAGGCGTATAAAATCACCTAATATGATTGTTGAAAAGCTTGTGGTCGGCAGGTACACCAAAACCGATATAAACGTTATCTATATCAATACCATTGCCGACGATAAGGTTGTAAAAAGCGTAATAACCCGAATCAAAAAAATGAATATCGACGGGGTTGTTGACAGCTCTTACGTGGCAAAATTTATCGTTGAGCATAAATTCTCCATACTAAAACAGGTGGGTAATACCGAAAAGCCCGATATTTTAACAGCAAAGCTGTTAGAAGGGCGCGTGGCGATTATGGTTGACGGCTCGCCCATCGTTATAACCGTACCCTATATGCTGGTGGAAGACTTCCAGTCCAGCGAAGACTACTTCCAGAACAACTACCGTTCCAATATGCAAAGGGTGATAAGGTTCACGTCGATACTCATTGCAATCTTTTTACCTGCAGCGTTTGTTTCGGCACAGCTTTTCCACCTGCAAATTATCCCGCTCAACTTTTTATTGACCATTGTAAACAGTATTAAAGGCATACCCTTGTCACCCAGCTTTGAAATGTTTTTTACGCTTTTGATTTTTGAAATTTTAAACGAAGCGAGTATCCGTATGCCCAAATACGTGGG
>JAZTYT010000080.1:0-5042 GCA_045637045.1 Christensenellaceae bacterium
TGACGTTATCGAAACGGGTGACGAGCTCGGTTACGTAAACGAAACAGCCGTTGTTCGCCACGCAATTTTAGTACCGCAAGGCGTTCAAGGTAGAGTCAAGAGCATTACTGCCGGCGAGTTTAACGTGCTTGAAACCATTTGCGTCGTTGAAACTGACAAGGGCGACAGGGAAGTTTGTATGCTTCAAAAGTGGCCTGTAAGACGCGCAAGAAAATATAAAGAAAAATTATCACCAGACAAGCCTATGGTAACTGGCCAACGCGTTATCGACACGCTTTTCCCGATCTCAAAGGGTGGTTGTGCCGCCGTTCCGGGTCCGTTTGGTAGTGGTAAGACGGTTGTTCAACACCAGCTTGCAAAGTGGGCTGACGCTGAAATCATCGTTTACGTAGGCTGTGGGGAACGCGGTAACGAAATGACCGACGTTTTAAACGAATTCCCAGCCCTTAAAGACCCTAAATCGGGCGAACCGCTTATGAAGCGTACCGTGCTTATTGCAAACACGTCGGATATGCCTGTTGCCGCGCGTGAAGCTTCAATTTATACCGGTATCACTATTGCCGAATACTTCCGTGATATGGGTTATTCGGTTGCTATTATGGCTGACTCAACGTCGCGTTGGGCTGAAGCATTGCGTGAAGTATCAGGCCGTTTGGAAGAAATGCCCGGTGACGAAGGCTATCCTGCATACCTTTCTTCAAGACTTGCAGAGTTCTATGAACGCGCAGGTATCGTTAAATGTTTAGGCTCAAAGGAAAAAATCGGTTCAGTAACTGCAATTGGTGCAGTTTCACCACCGGGTGGCGACTTATCAGAGCCTGTTGCACAAGCAACGCTCCGTATTGTTAAAGTTTTCTGGGGGCTTTCAGCTTCCCTTGCTTACAAGCGCCACTTCCCTGCAATCGACTGGCTTGTTAGCTATTCGCTTTATGCTGACAAGATGGCAGACTGGTACAAGGAAAACGTTGCCGAAGACTATCCTGAATTAAGGGCGTTTGCAATGTCCGTTTTACAGGAAGAAGCGTCGCTGGAAGAAATCGTAAGGCTCGTTGGTATGGATTCGCTTTCTTATCGCGACCGTATTACGATGGAAACTGCAAAAATGATTCGTGAAGACTATCTCCACCAAAACGCCTTCCACGAAATCGATACGTTTACCACCTTGCAAAAGCAATATAAGATGCTCAAGATTATCAACGCTTTCTACACTTACGCAAACCAGGCAATCGAAAACTTTGCCGAGCTTGACGAAGTTATAAGCGTTCCTGCTATTGAAAAAATCGGTAGGGCAAAGTATTGCGAAGAAAAGGATATTGAAGCTTTAGACCAAATTCTTACCGATTTGATTGCTCAACTTAAAGCCATTGCGCGTGGAGAAAAAGAAGATGTTTAAGGAATATAAAACCATTAAAGAAGTCGTAGGGCCACTTCTCGTCGTTGAAGGCGTTGAAGGTGTTAAATATAACGAGCTTTGCGAAATTACCCAATCCAACGGCGAAGTCAGAAAGGGTAAAGTTTTGGAAGTTAAAGACGATAAAGCAGTCGTTCAGCTTTTTGAATCTGCTCACGGCTTGCAAATTTCATCGTCAAAAGCAAGGTTTTTAGGCAGAAGCTTGGAGCTTGGCGTGTCTGAAGATATGCTTGGCCGTGTTTTCGACGGTATGGGCAACCCACGTGACGGTGGTGCGCCAATCATCGCTAAAAAACGCCTTGATATCAACGGCGAACCAATCAACCCTGCAGCAAGGGACTATCCAAACGAGTTTATTCAAACGGGCGTTTCGGCAATCGACGGGCTTAACACACTTGTTCGTGGCCAAAAATTACCTGTGTTTTCAATGAGTGGTTTGAACCACGCTGAACTTGCCGCACAAATCGCGCGTCAGGCAAAAGTACGCTCGGGCGAAAAGTTCGCCGTAGTTTTTGCCGCTGTTGGTATTACCTTTGAAGAAGCCGAATTCTTTATCAACGATTTCCGTCGCACGGGCGCTATTGAAAGAACGGTATTGTTTACCAACCTTGCAAACGACCCTGCCGTTGAACGTATCGCAACCCCACGTATGGCCTTAACCTGCGCTGAATATTTGGCGTTTGATTTAGGTATGCACGTTTTGGTTATCATTACCGATATTACCAACTACGCTGAAGCATTGCGTGAAATTTCAGCTGCGCGTAAGGAAGTCCCTGGTCGTCGTGGTTACCCTGGCTATCTTTATACCGACCTTGCTACGCTTTATGAAAGGGCAGGCCGTATCAAAGGTAAACAAGGCTCAATCACCCAAATACCAATCCTTACGATGCCTGAAGACGATAAGACTCACCCTATCCCAGACCTTACCGGTTACATCACTGAAGGTCAAATTATCTTATCAAGAGAACTTTATAAAAAGGGCGTTAATCCACCTATTGACGTACTTCCTTCACTTTCACGTCTTAAAGATAAGGGTATTGGCGCAGGCAAAACGCGTGAAGACCACGCTGACACAATGAACCAGCTTTTCGCCGCTTACGCTAAAGGTAAGGAAAGCAAGGAGCTTGCCGCAATTTTAGGTGACGCTGCTCTTACGCCAACCGACAAGCTTTATGCAAGCTTTGCTGAACAATTTGAAAAGCTATACGTTTCACAAGGCACTGAAACCGATAGGCCTATTGAAGAAACCTTAACTATCGGTTGGGATCTTTTAAAGATTTTACCACGCCAAGAATTAAAACGTATTAAAGAACAATATATCGATAAATATATGCAATAGCATAGTTTAATAAAAGGCTCGCCCTACGTTAAAAGTGGGGCTATAAGCCGTTTATTCACACTTTTGGTATTATTTATTACCAAATAAAGTAATTTTATAGGCTAAAAACAAGTCAAAATTTAGGGGCTGAATATGGCAAGACTTAACGTTAATCCTACCAGGATGGAACTTAAAAAACTAAAAAATAGGCATAAAACCGCAGTCCGTGGGCACAAGCTTTTAAAGGATAAATCAGATGAAATGATTCGCAGGTTTTCCGTCTATATAAAGGAAAATAAGCGTTTGAGAGAACAAGCAACCGCTATTTTAAAGGATGCGCTTAAACAGTTTGCCAACGCACGCGCTCTTATGGGGGAAGCTGAAACAGAAAACGCATTTTCAATGCCGTCAACCTCGCTTGAGCTTAATCTTTCCACCCAAAGCGTTATGAACGTTATAGTGCCCGACATTGAAGTAAAAGAAGACCACCGTGGTGGTATGCCGTATTCTTACGCGCAAATCACAAGTGAAGCCGATTATTCGGTAAGGCGCATAACGGAAGCAATTACCATTTTGGCACAGCTTGCCGCCGTTGAAAAAAAGGTGCAAATGCTTGCAGATGAAATCGTAAGAAACATACGCCGTGTTAACGCGCTTGAATACGTTATGATACCACAGCTTGAAGAAACTATTCACTATATTACGTCAAAGCTTGGCGAAGACGAAAGATCAGCCTTAACAAGACTTATGAAAGTTAAGAGTATGATTAACGAGAAAAACGGTGAAAAATAACTGATAAAAAGAACAGACTAACAAACTGTTCTTTTTGCTTTATTTAAGGATAAAACCTGCCTATAGGTCGATTATCAAGTGTTTTTCTATAATTAAGCATAAAAATTTAAGCAAATATACAAGATAACTATCACAAATATTTATGGTGAAATATGATATTTAAACCCCAATTTATTGAAGACGGTTTATTCAATGAATACCCACGCCCACAGCTAAAGCGCCAAAGCTTTTTTAACCTTTGCGGTGAGTGGGATTACGCTTTCACAAAAACGGCTGAACGGGTTGATAGGTTTGACGGCAAAATTTTAGTTCCCTTTTGTCCCGAATCAAAGCTGTCGGGCGTAAAGCGTCAACTTAAGAAAGATGAGTTCCTGCATTTATCAAAAAGCTTTACCTTGCCACAAGGCTTTAATAAGGGCAGGGTTATTTTAAACGTGGGCGCGATTGACCAATGCTCTAAAATTTATTTAAACGGCAAATTATTGTTTGAGCATAACGACGGCTACAACAGTTTTTCAGTTGAGCTTGAAAATATCGTTGACGGTGAAAATCAATTATACGTCGTTGTAACCGACGACGCCGACTCTGAAATTTACGGCCGTGGCAAGCAAAGGTATAAACGCGGCGGTATTTGGTACACGGCAACTTCAGGCATTTGGCAACCAATTTGGCTTGAGTCCGTACCAACCGATTATATAAAGGGATTTAGGCTTTACCCCGACTATGACAATAAAAAATTGACCGTAGAGTTTGAACTTACTGATAAGCAAAAACCCGTCTATATGTCGGTTATTGACCAAAATCAAGTTATTTTAAAGGCTGAAACGGTTGACGGTAAAGCCACTATTGATTGTAAAGATTTACTACCTTGGTCGCCAGACGACCCACAGCTTTACCCATTGGTGTTTAATTATGGTGAAGACCGGGTCGAAAGTTATTTCGGGTTAAGAAAGTTTGGCAAAGCCAAAATTGGCGACAAGCATTACTTTACTATAAACGATAAGCCTATCTTTTTAAACGGGTTGCTTGACCAAGGTTATTTTGCCAACGGCTTTTACACCCCAGCGTCAAACAAGGTTATGTTTGAGCAGGTTAAAAAGGTTAAAGACCTTGGGTATAATATGTTAAGAAAGCATATTAAGGTTGAGCCCGATTTGTGGTATTATTATTGCGACGTTTTAGGCGTAGTCGTTTGGCAGGATATGTTAAACGGCGGGGCTAAATATTCCCAGTTTAGAATCAATATAATGCCCTTTATAAGATATCAGTTAAACGACGGCAACTATAAGTCTATGCGCCGAGCAAATATTGCTTCGCGCGAGCAGTATCTTTTGGAAGCTAATCGGCTTATAGACCGACTTTTTAACTGCGTTTCACTGCAATTATACACGCCTTTTAACGAAGGCTGGGGGCAATTTGACGCCGTTAAAAACTATCAAATTTTATCTAAAAAAGACACCACAAGGCTTTACGACCACGCAAGTGGCTGGATAGACAAGGGTGCTGGCGACATAAACAGCC
>JAZTYT010000081.1:0-3473 GCA_045637045.1 Christensenellaceae bacterium
GCTGAATTTGTTTCAAGCCTTATGATAAAGCGCGTTGGCACGTGCGAAGACGTTGCAAGCGCAGTAGCGTTTTTGATTGAAAACGAGTACGTTACGGGGCAAATTTTACGTATTGACGGCGGGATGCTATAAATAATTGTAAGCAGTTTAGGTTGAATGCTTTAAGGCATTGCAAAAAGTAAGACAAGGAGTTATTACTATGGCTAAACAACAGGTTACAACCAAAAAAGCGACTACTAAAAAAACTGAAAAATTGGAGCAACCCAAAAAGGTTAAAACGACTAAAGTGGCAAAACAACAACCAAAGGTTGTTAAGCCTGAAGACGTTTCATTTCCAGTTTACCTATACCATCAGGGTACTAACTATCGTTCCTACCAATTTTTCGGTTGTCATTTGGAAGAAAGGGACCTTTGTAAGGGCGCAATCTTTAGGGTATGGGCGCCAAACGCGATAGAAGTAAGCGTTGTTGGCGATTTTAACGACTGGTCGCCGTATTCCCACCAATTAAAACGCATACCAAACAGTGGCGTGTGGGAGCTTTTTGTTGAAGGTATTGAGCAGTATTCGACCTATAAATACGCGTTAAAGACGGTGAAATCTGGCGGTGAATACGTCTTAAAGGCAGACCCGTTTGCATTTCACGCGCAAACTCCACCCGAAAACGCTTCTAAAGCCTACGACCTTTCAGGCTATAACTGGCGCGCAAAGGATTACGAAGCAAAGCGCTTGACGACAAATGCTAAAACTTCGCCAATCAATATTTACGAGCTCAACTTAATGTCCTGGCGCAGGAACGAAGACGGCAGTTATTACACGTATAAACAGCTTGCCGAAACGTTAGTGCCATACGTTAAAAAGATGGGGTACACCCACGTTGAATTTATGCCTGTGACCGAATATCCCTTCGACGGGTCTTGGGGGTATCAGGTAACGGGGTATTTTTCGGTAACGTCACGCCTTGGCACGCCCCACGATTTTATGAACCTTATTGATACCTTCCACGAAGAAGGTATAGGCGTAATCATTGACTGGGTGCCTGCACACTTCCCAAAGGACGCTTTCTCACTTGCTGAATTTGACGGCACTTATTTATACGAAGACGCAAACCCCTTACGCCGTGAGCATAAGAGCTGGGGGACTTTGATTTTCGACTTTGGCAAGACGGAAATTCAGTCATTTTTAGTGTCTTCAGCGATGTTCTTATTTGACGTTTACCATATTGACGGTATTCGTGTTGACGCCGTTGCGTCAATGCTGTATCTCGACTACGACCGTGGCCCGGGCGAGTGGCAAAAAAACACGCTTGGCACGAATATCAATTTGGAATCTGTTGCCTTTTTACAAAAGCTTAACGGCGCAGTAAAGGGTAGTTATCCTTACGCGTTGATGATTGCTGAAGAATCGACGGCCTTTCCACGCGTAACCCACGCGATTACAGACGGTGGGCTTGGCTTTGATTACAAGTGGAATATGGGTTGGATGAACGACGTTTTGTCTTACGTTAAAACAGACCCTATGTATCGTTCACACAACCACAATAAGCTAACTTTCTCTATGATGTACGCATTTTCGGAAAACTTTATTTTACCGATATCCCACGACGAAGTAGTACATTGTAAGGGCTCGTTAGTAAACAAAATGCCCGGTGACGACTATCAAAAGTTAGCGTCAGTCCGTGCGTTTATGGGGTATATGATGTCCCACCCCGGCAAAAAGCTTATGTTTATGGGACAGGAATACTCGCAATTTAGCGAGTGGAATTATAGTACAGGGCTTGATTTTTCATTGCTTAACGATGAAAAACACCAAAAAATGCAACGTTTTTATCAAGATATTAACGCATTTTACAAAAACAACCCTGCGTTTTATACAAACGAAGTCAACTGGGACGGTTTTAGGTGGCTTGTTGCAAACGACGGCTA
Organism: Christensenellaceae bacterium; assembly: GCA_045637045.1. GTDB lineage: Bacteria > Bacillota > Clostridia > Christensenellales > Borkfalkiaceae > UBA4636. The sequence continues at coordinate 1,924 of JAZTYT010000081.1, forward strand.
CGGCAACGTAATCGCTTACACGAGAACGAGCCTTGATAAATCGCAAACCATACTCGTTGTAATAAACTTTTCAGGCGTACCGCATTACGATTATCAAATCGGTGTTGAAGGCGATAAATACCGTCTTGCATTTTTATCAAACGACGAAATTTACGGTGGCTGTGAGCATTCGGGCGATTGGGTGTTTACTGCAAGCAACCAAGATTGCGGGGCTTATAAAAAGTCGATAAGGGTAAACCTTGCGCCGTTGTCGTTTATGTACCTTGAAGAAATAAAATAGAAAAAAATTTAAATATAATATAAAATATACGATATAGCGCGCATATAAATTGCGCAATTTAGGAGGGGAAATGTCAATCAAGAAGGAATGTGTTGCCATGCTTTTAGCAGGCGGACAGGGTAGCAGGCTTTACGCCTTGACAACCAGAGTTGCCAAACCGGCAGTTACTTTTGGCGGTAAGTATAAAATTATCGACTTTCCGCTTTCAAACTGTGTCAATTCAGGTATTGACACAGTGGGTGTGCTTACCCAATATCAACCGCTTATCTTGAACGATTACATAGGTAACGGCCAGCCTTGGGACTTGGATAGGTCGTTTGGTGGCGTACATATTTTACCACCTTACCAAGCAAAGCGCGGTAGCGATTGGTACAAGGGCACGGCAAACGCCATTTATCAAAATATAACCTTTATCAAGCGTTACGACCCTGAATACGTTCTAATTTTATCGGGTGACCATATTTATAAGATGGATTACTCCGATATGCTTGCTGAACACAAAAAGACGGGCGCTTCTTGTACTATTGCAACTATTAAAGTTCCAATTTCAGAAGCTTCAAGGTTTGGTATTTTAAACACCAACCCTGACGGCAGTATTTACGAATTTGAAGAAAAGCCAAAGAACCCAAAGAGCGATTTGGCGTCAATGGGTATTTATATTTTTACGGCTGATAAGCTTTATAAATATCTTGAAGAAGATAACCAAAAAACTCAAACGTCTAACGACTTTGGTAAGGACATCTTACCAACGATGCTTGCTTCGGGCGAAAAGATGCAGGCATACCTGTTTAGTGGGTACTGGAAGGACGTTGGTACGGTTAGCTCGTTATTTGAAGCTAATATGGACCTTTTGGGCGATACGCCGATTTTTGACCTTGCCGATAAGGACTGGCGCATTCACTCAAGACACCCTATCGCGCCACCACACTTTATCGGTGTAAACGGTGTTACTAAAAACAGCCTTGTTTCGCTCGGTTGTGAAATCGACGGCACGGTTGAAAACTCAATTTTATCAAACAACGTAATCGTTAAAAAGGGTGCGGTTATTAAAGACAGCGTAATTTTTGGCGAAGCAGTTATTGAAGAAAACGCGCAGGTAATCTGCTCGGTTATCGACGAAGGCGCAGTTGTTAAACAGGGCGCGCAGGTTGGTGAGCCTTTCAAGGGTAAGGACCGTAAGATTGCAGTAGTCGGCAGAGAATTCGTCGTTGAAGACAATCAAGTTATCAAAGCTGGCGAAATTGTAGAAATTAAAGACTAATAAGGGGGA
>JAZTYT010000082.1:0-3009 GCA_045637045.1 Christensenellaceae bacterium
CGCGCTATAAGTGAAACCGAGCGCAGGCGCGCCGTCCAAGACGAGTACAACAAGCAACACGGCATAGTGCCTAAAACCATTATAAAGCAAGTCCGTGCAGGGCTTGAAATTACTAAAAAAGTGCCTAAAGTCAAGGAAATACCTATGAAGGAAATCCCTGAAGAAATCGAAAGATTAAAGGCGATGCTTAAGGTATTTTCAAATAGCTTGGACTTTGAAAAGTGTATTGAAATACGCGACACTATACAAGAACTTAAAAAACGATTGAGAAATAATCATTGATGAAAAATTATATTACTATTCGCGGTGCGCGCGAAAACAACTTAAAAAATATCGACCTTGATATCCCGCGCGAGCAATTGGTCGTATTCACAGGGCTTTCCGGTAGTGGTAAGTCCACTTTGGCGTTTGACACTATTTTCGCCGAAGGTCAACGCAGGTACGTTGAAAGTTTGTCAAGCTATGCGCGTATGTTTTTAGGGCAAATGAAAAAGCCCGATGCCGATAGAATCGAAGGCTTATCACCAGCCATTGCTATCGACCAAAAAACTACCAATAACAACCCACGCTCAACTGTTGGCACTGTTACCGAAATTTACGACTATTTGCGTTTATTATACGCGCGTATTGGCGTTCCACACTGTCCTAAATGTGGTAAAGAAATCACGCGCCAATCGGTTGATAGCATCGTTGACCAGGTTAAGCTAATGCCGGTTTCAACAAAAATAATCGTTTGCGCGCCAATAGTTAGGGGGCGTAAAGGCGAGTTCCAAAAAGAGTTTGAAGGCTATAAAAAAAGCGGTTTTGTTAGGGTGGAGGTTGACGGAATTATTTACGATTTATCCGAACAAATCAAACTTGATAAAAACGTAAAACATACCGTTAACGTGGTTATAGACCGACTTATTATTAAAGAAGGTATTGAAAAACGCTTAACCGACAGTATTGAAACTGCCCTAAAAATGGCAGACGGTTTAGTGCTTATCAAAGCCGACGGCGTTGACACTATTTACTCACAAAAATACGCTTGCCCAGATTGTGGTGTAAGCATTGAAGATTTAGAACCACGCTTGTTCTAGATTAACAATCCTTTCGGCGCTTGTCCAGTTTGTTCGGGTTTAGGTTATACTGAAACTTTTGACGTAAACAAGGTCGTTAAAGATTGGAATAAGAGTTTAAACGAAGGAGCAATGACCGTAAGTGGCTGGAATATGGATACGGGTAAAATGAGCCGTTTAATGTTCCAAGCCTTGTCAAAGCGCTACGGCTTTAGCCTTGACACACCAGTAAAGGATTTACCAAAAGATATTGTTCAAATTCTTTTATTTGGTAACGACGGCGAAAAGTTAAGCGTTTCTTACGAAACCAAAACTTCATCGGGTAAGTTTATGAGCCGATACGAAGGCATTATCCCTAACCTTGAAAGGCGATACCGTGAAACCACAAGCGACTATATAAGAAGCGAACTTGAAAAGTATATGGTTACAACGCCTTGCAAGGCTTGCCACGGTAAGCGTTTAAACGAAAAAGCCCTTGCCGTTACGGTTGGCGGACTTAATATTGACGACCTTTGTAAATTGTCAATAACTGCCGTTAATCGACATATAGACGGACTTTTGCTCTCTGAAAGTCAACAAATTATTGCAAAACCTATCTTAAAAGAGATTAAAGCAAGAATATCATTTTTAATAAACGTTGGGCTTGATTATTTAACCCTTTCACGCTCGGCAGGTACGCTTTCGGGTGGGGAATCTCAACGCATTAGACTTGCAACCCAAATCGGTAGTGGGCTTACTGGCGTATTGTATATTTTAGACGAGCCGTCAATAGGACTACATCAGCGCGACAACCAAAAATTGCTTTCAACCTTAAAACATTTAAAGGATTTAGGCAATACGCTTATCGTTGTTGAACACGATGAAGAAACTATAACCAATGCTGATTACGTTGTGGATATCGGCCCACGCGCAGGCTTGTTCGGTGGTGAAATCGTTGCACAAGGCACGCCTGAATTCGTTGCAAGGTGCGAAAATTCAATCACTGGTCAATACATTTCGGGGCGCAAGAAGATTGAAATACCTGCGTTTAGAGTTCCTGCAACCGACAAGTGGTTAAAAATTTACGGCGCAACAAAAAACAATCTTAAAAAGATTGACGTTGAAATACCGGTAGGTTTAATTTGTGCCGTTACGGGCGTATCTGGTAGTGGTAAATCAAGTTTGATAAACGAAACCTTATACCCAAGTGTTTATGCCAAAATTACGCATAATATCGACACTTTTGACGGATGTGAGCGCATAGAAGGTATTGAGCATTTTGACAAAGTAATCGATATCGACCAATCGCCAATCGGCAGAACACCACGTTCTAATCCTGCAACCTATACGGGCGTTTTTACCTATATACGTGAACTTTTTGCAATGTCAAACGACGCAAAAGAAAGGGGATACACGGCAGGTAGATTTTCCTTTAACGTATCGGGTGGTAGATGCGAGCATTGTCAGGGCGACGGTATTATCAAAATACCGATGAACTTTTTACCAGACGTTTTCGTGCCTTGTGAAATTTGTAAGGGCAAGCGTTATAACCGTGAAACCTTACAGGTGCGTTACAAGGGTAAAAGCATTGCCGACGTTTTGGAAATGACCATTGATGAAGCAGTTGAATTTTTTGAAAACGTACCGAGAATTCACTCTAAAATTAAATGCTTGCGCGACGTTGGTCTTGGGTATATCAAACTTGGTCAACCTGCAACGACATTATCGGGTGGCGAAGCGCAAAGGGTTAAGCTTGCAACCGAGCTTTCAAAACGCTCAACGGGCAAAACGCTTTACATCTTTGACGAGCCAACAACTGGGCTTCACACCCACGACGTTTCAAAGCTTATCGACATTTTATATAGACTGCGCGATGCAGGTAATAGTATAATTATTATCGAGCATAACCTTGATATTATTAAGGTTTCGGACTATATTATTGATTTAGGTCCTGAAGGTGGTAACGGTGGCG
>JAZTYT010000083.1:0-8584 GCA_045637045.1 Christensenellaceae bacterium
AAATAAAAAAGAATTCAACCCGTGCTGTGTTACCACATTATAGTGCCTTTTGGGCTTGGTTGAATTCTATAGTTATTATATGCAAGAATTTACTAAAAGTCAATAATTTTCATATAAAAAACTTGCAGTTTTGCAGGTTTGTATAGTTTTAATCTAAAACAACGAAAAATTCAAATAAAAAAGAATTCAACCCCCGCGCTGTGTTACCACAATCAAATTGCCTTTTGGGCTCGGTTGAATTCCATATCTATTATATGCAAAAATAACAGCAAAGTCAACAAAAATTATGGACTTAACTAAAATTGGTTGGTAAAGAAGTTATTTAGTAAGGAATTACGAAGACGCCTTCGCCTACGCCAAGTTTTAGGGTAATCATATCGTTTTTAATATCCACAATTTGCTTTTGACCACCAACGTAGCATAAAGCCTTTGTATAGCCGTAAGCGTTGTCAAAGGTAAGCGTTACGTCGTTGGTTAGTTTTAACGAAGTGTCGTTACAGTTTACAATCATAAAGCCTGCATTTTGCTTTTCGTCGATAAAATACCCAAATAAGGTATCCTGCGATGAATAAACCTTTTTAAGTGGGTCAATTTGCCTTACCGAAAGTCTGTTTTGCAGTTTTTTGAATAATTTATTGGCGGTAATCCCCTTACCTTTGGTTGTTTTACCACCGTCGTTAGTGAATACGCCCTGCCAAGAAAACTGCTTTAAAACGTGGTCAAAGGCTTTGATTTCGTTATTAGCCCTTGAAACCTCGTAATAAGTTTGGGTTCTGTTGCCATCACGGTCTATCATTGCAACCTGTGCTTCGGTAAATTCTGAATAAACGCAAGGCGTGCCGTAGCAAAAGCAAGAAAAACGGTCGTAGCCAAAGCAAAGCACGGTATATTGTTGCATGCGCACGTCTTCATACGTTGGTACACGGTCATGAGAGCCGGGAACGCCTGCAGGATAAAGCTCACCACCGTAAGGCATAGTCTGGATAAAGAAATTGGTTTTTACGTTTGGATAACGCTTTCTGACCGTGGCAACCGATTCAAGCTCAAAAAGCCAATTACTATCCAAGATTGGGTTTCCGTTTTTATCAAAGGTAAGCGGATAACGGTCAGCCGACAGCCATTTCTCGCCAACGGTAAGGTTATTTAATATTTGTTTACAAAAATAACGCAAGTAATTTTTATAAGACACAAAGCCAAGCCTTTTATAGCTCATTGACGGATATAAATTAACGAACAAGGTTTTATCACCCGTGCTCTGGTTGACGATATCCAAACAGCTTTTAATTTCGTCAATTTGCGTTTTATCAGGCTCGTCATAGCAAACACCCTTTATCGCACCGTATGGCGAAGCGTTTTCAAAGTTTACAAGCCTTTCGTTGTTTTTAGAGCCTACGTGCAAGATTGCATCCAGACCGTATTCTTGCATTTTTTCAAGAACTGTAGCGTCTTGTTGCGTGATTGAATTTATATCTATATAATAAGCTGGGTCGCCTGCCTGCGCAAAATAGAAGGTATCAATACCCGATTCCTTCATATATTCAAGCTGGGTATCGTTTAAGATTGAAGGAACAAGCCAACCACCGATGGATACAGAAAGCTCGTTTATCTTCGCATCGTAATCAGGCAAAACACCGTTAGGCTTATTGGGCTTTTTAGTGCCACAACCGCTTAAGCAGGCTGTCAAAAGTATTAATGATAAGACTAAAGCAATTTTTCTTTTCATACTTTGCACCTTGTCTGAAATTATTTGATTTATTTTACTACTTTGTTACAATATTGTCAAGAAAACAAGCTTTGATAGCGTATAAAAACCATTTATCACAAAAAAATGATATTTTTAAAGGAATAAGTAGTCGTAAACTATTTATTTTTTCACAAGTAATAAATAATTGTTGTAATTTGCCGTGTTTTATGATAAAATGAATTTGATTAACCCAACATATTGGGGTGACTATTATAATTAAGGAAATAAAAACACTATATGGCTGTTTTTAATTTATTATCAAACCAAATAAACATTGCTGGGTTTTGGCAGATGCTTATGACGTCGCCAGCGCTGTGGATTACTTCAATTTTAACAATTGGCGTAATACTTGTAAACGGCTGGACTGACGCGCCAAACGCCATTGCAACCTGTGTGGCAACACGTGCAATGCACCCAAAGGCTGCAATTTTAATGGCGGCGGTTTTCAACTTTTTAGGCGTGTTCGTTATGACCTTGCTTGCACCAAAGGTAACCGAAACTATTTACAAAATGGTTAATTTTGGTGACAACTCACACGATGCCTTGGTTGCTCTTTGCGCGGCGATGGTGGCTATAGTCAGCTGGGCTGTGCTTGCCTGGAAGTTCGGCATTCCCACCAGCGAAAGCCACGCGCTTATTGCAGGGCTAACGGGCTCGGCAATAGCCATTAACGGCTCGTTTAAGGGGGTAAACGGTGGCGAGTGGCTTAACGTTTTATACGGCATTGTAGTTTCGCTTGTATTGGGCTTTGGGTTAAGCTATCTTATGACCAAGGCTTTGCAAAAAATTTGTACAAAAAGCGATTACCGTAAGTCAAACAGGCTTTTCAGCAAAGGTCAAGTCGTTGCAGCGGCAGGTACTGCGTTTATGCACGGCGCACAGGACGGGCAAAAGTTTATGAGTATTTTCATACTCGGCATGGCGCTTTCGCAAGGTAACGCGCATACAAGCATGATGGCCCCACCTTGGTGGCTTATGGTGTTATGCTCTGCCGTTATGGGCTTGGGTACGTCGATTGGCGGTATGAAGATTATTAAATCGGTTGGGCTTGATATGGTTAAGCTTGAGCCTTACCAAGGGTATTCGGCAGATATATCGGCTTCGATTTCACTACTTATTTGTTCTATGACGGGTATGCCCGTTTCCACCACCCACGCAAAAACCATTTCCATAATGGGCGCAGGGGCTGCAAAGCGTATAAAGTCAGTTAACTGGAACGTCGCAAAGGAAATGGTTTATACCTGGATACTCACCTTCCCCGGGTGCGGGCTGATTGGGTTTTTAATGACAAAACTGTTCCTTGCAATTTTTTAGGGGCTTGCAAGCAAAATAAAATAAGGATTTAAGGTAGATTTATGTTTAAGAAGAAAAAAGGTTACGATTATTTTTCCACTTTAGTAAAAATGTCACAATTCGCCCTTGAAGAAGCAAGGCTTTTAAAACAAATAGTTGAAGGTTACGACCCTGAAAGGCTTGATGAAAATCGCCTTAAAATGCACGCTATCGAGCACGATTGCGATATGCTAAAACACGAGCTTTCAACCGAACTTATCAAAGACTTTTTACCACCGATTGACCGTGAAGATTTATTCCTTTTAGCGCACGTAACCGACGATTTGACCGACAGCGTTGAAAGCGTCGTAGTGTTCTTCTATATGGCAAACTTAAAGGTTATGCGCCCTGACACGGTTGAGCTTTGCGAGCTTGTGGTTAAATGCTGTGAATCGGTTGTTGAACTATTAGAAGAATTTAAAAACTTTAAAAAGTCAACCAAGCTAAAAGACCTTATCGTTAAGCTTAACGACCTGGAAGAACAAGGCGACAGGCTTTATATCCAGGCTGTAAGAAACCTTTCAACCGAAGATATCTCCACGCGTGAAATTATCGAGTGGCGTGACGTTTATCGTAACTTTGAGCACTGCTTTGACTCGGCTGAAAGCGTTGCCGATAACATTGAATCGGCAACGATGAAAAACAGTTAATTTATCAATAAAATACGCAAAAAAGAGTTAGGTTTTAGCCTAACTCTTTTTTATTAAAATTCCGTATTTTATGCTGGATTTTCAACCGTGGCAAGGGCTGTAAAATTAACGGTGTCACCAACTTTACCCACGGCGTGAATAGCTCTATCTTCACGACCCAAATTAAGGCTTACGGTTTGACCGAATTTAATCTCTTTATGGTAGTCGATTTGCAATTCCTTTATATACTCGCCTTCTTTTAAATTTGCCACGTCGTAAACGAATTTTGCGTATCTAATATTGTTTACGTGGGCGTTGATATCAAGGTCGGACGCGACTATTTTTATATCGCTTTGTACGGCGTTTTCGGTTGGGGTTTGTGGAATACGCGGTAACCTTTCAGCGTAGTTTTTTTCTTCTAAATATATACCGTTAAGCCCGTCGTAAACGTTGGAAACAAGTAAAATTTTACGGTTTACTATGTCGATAACCGTCCACGTTTGACTGCCGATAACAGCCCTTTCGCCGTCTTCGTCGTAAATGACGTATTCGCGTTGGTACCTTACGCCACGGGGGGCTAACGGCCAGGTTTTAACACGCACCTTTGAAAACATTTTTACCTTTTTTAAAATTGTGTATTTTGCGTTGACCAAAACCCACGCTTGATTGATTTTAATAAGGTCGAAAAGCCCACAGCCCATTTCTATTGAGTGACAGCCTGCAACGTCCTGAAACAAATCTAAAATTGCCGTTGGTAAAAGGTTCATACCAGGGTCAAAATCGGCCGTTCTTAAGTAATATTCACGTTCAAAATAGTTTTTCATAACTCACCTTTTTTCATAAAAAGATATACAAAAATTATATTACTTTTATAAGCTTTTGTAAAGAATTTTAAACCCGAATAAGCAAAATAAATAAGCGCGCACCATATCGGTACGCGCTTTTTTTGTGAGTTTTAATAAACTAAAGTTTATTATAATTTAATTATGCCTTTCTTTTTTAAGATGAAGAACACGGCAACAGCCAAACCTAAAACGACGCAAGGAATACCAACTGTTAAAGCAATCTTAACACCGTTTTTATTGGTTGGTTCTTCAGGCTGTTCAGGTTGCTGTGGTTGTTCAGGTTGCTGTGGTTGTTCTGGCTCTGGAGTAGGCATAGAGATTGAAAGTGAAGCGATTTGGTGATTACAAATCGTACAAACACAAACCTTTCTACCCTTTTCGGTTTCGGTTGGCTCTTTAGTTACTACCCAAACGTAGTTGTGTTCGCTCATTTCAAGCTTCGCACCGCATTCGCAGGTGTACCAGTGGTAATTGTTTTCTTCGTCGTCAACGTCCCAAGCCCAAACGCTGTTGTGCGTGCAGGTGTGTTCTTGTTCTTCAAGTGCAGGTACGTTTGAAGCCATGCCACCTAATACACCGCCAACGCCTTCAATAGCTTCGCTTGTGAGCGCCAGGAAGTCGCCAAGATTTAAAGTGCCGTCAGCGTTACGTGTAAAGCCGTTAAAGGTAAGTGACTTAAACCAAGAAGCCGTTACTTGAACGCCTTTTACGTTAACACTCTTTTTAGCCTTTGTCCAGTAGAAGTTTGTTTCGCCACGGAAATCAGCAATAACCTGACTGCCTGCTGGCTTTAAGTTATCTTCAACTAAAGTTGTATCTAAACAAGTGCTGTCCTTAAAGGAAATAACGCCCGTTGCTTGGTAATCGGTGCTTGACGCGTTGTTTGTATAGAAAGCAACGTTTGCCCCACCGTTGTTGTATGACGTACAACGAAGAACGATGATGTCTGGGCAGGAGTTGGAGTCAATACCCTTTGCCCTGTTGTTAAACGCGATAGAATCCATTAAAACGTGCTTACCTGATAAGCTTTCGCCACCCATCTTGAAGCCGTTACCGTTACCGGATGAAGCACCGCTTTCCAAATAACCGTTTGCGTATGCGATTGAGTTTTTAATAGTAACAGCACCGATAGAGCCTGTTTCAACTTTAGCGTATAAGTCCCAACCGTCGTCGGAGTTGTTGTAAGCAACACAGCCGTCAAATACGTTGCCGTTGCCTACCGTAAGTTTTGCAGCAAAGCCGTCAGCGTCTTCGTGACCAGCGTCAGCGTTACCGTAAGACGTGCAGTTAAGAACAAGGTTGTTTTGTGGCCAATCTTCAAATAAATCAGTACCGAAAAGACGGCAGATTTGAATACCCGTGTTACCGTTATGGTGTGTGATAATATTATCTAAAACGTTGTTGTTACCGGAAACCTGGAAGCCCTTTTGGTTCAAAAGCGAATTGGTTACGCTAAAGCCGTAGAAATACCAATAGTTACCACCGTGAACCAAACCTGCGCCCGTGCCCATAAAGTCAAGCTCTGGGCGAACGTCGTCGTCAGGGTCGGCAATCATACGGATTGGGTTTTCTTCAGTACCGTTAATACCACGTTCGATTCTTAAGGTTGATTCCAATAAGAATACGTGGCTATCGTATTTATCGGCAATAAGAACGATTGTCTGCCCCGGTAAAACCATATCAACTGCCGTGTATAAATCGTAAGGATATTGCTTTGTGCCGTTACCCTGTGGCGTTCCGTCAGGCGCGGCATAAATGGTTTTAACGTGGTCGGCTGCGTCGTTAAAGGTAAGATAAAGCCTTTGAACGACAGGGTCAAGCGTGGATATTTGAGTATAAGGCTTTAATTCCTGGTTAGGGTCGGCTGTAAACTCAATTTCAATAAGGTTTTCTTCAAAATTTTCAAGCGTAACTGGGTATTTGATACGATTGATTTTGCCTGTTTCAGCGTTTAAGGTTGCTTCAATATTTTCAGCAATCTTTTTGCCGTTTAAGTAAAGGTTGATAGTACCTAAAAGGTTAGGGTTAAGCTGAAGCTCGTAATTAGCTGACGTTGTAACTTCAGCTGAAGTAACTGCTACGGTTGGAACAATCTTGGTGATTGGTCTTTGTTCAGCAGGTAAATCGTCTTCAGGCGCAATCTTGGTTAATTCAATATTAGAGAAGGTTGCCTTTACGTTACGCGCAGCAAAGAAGCCTGCGTAAACGTATTGGGTGTCAAGCTTTTCCAATGCGTCAGGCTCATAATACTTAACGCGTTTAACAAGAGAGCCGTCAGCTTTATAATATGAAACGAAATAACCCGTGTTGTTCTTTTGAATTTCAAAAATGAACGTGGTTATAAAGTCGCTATCGTTAAAATCCTGATAGCTGGTGCTGGTTTTGTTACCTAAAGTGTGGTTACCAATGATATTGTAAGTACCAGGCTCAAATTCCCTTACGGCTGCTAAAGTTTCCAAAGCAGTCATTTCGCTAACGAAATCTCTCTTAACAACGTCGGAATCGCCTGATGCTAAAGCGTCAAGGTTTTCAGGGGTAACGCCCGTTCTTGCTAAAGAGCCAAGACCAAGCTTCATTGAATATTTTGCACCTCCGTTACTGCTGTTAGGATATGCTTCACCACCTAAATACCAATATTCAACCTTGGTTGCAGCAGCCATATAAGAGTTGTTCCAGAAGTTTGTCTTGTCACCGTTTACACCTAAACGGTCTGAAGCCATTAAGCCGAAGCCTTCCTGACCGTTAGAAAGCGTCCATTGGTCAACGGTAACGGTTGCCCTTAACGTAAAGTTATATTCAGCTTCAACAGGCGTGTAGTAGAAGGTTAAGCCGTCAACTGAAGCAGGCTGAATTTTACCCTTACCACCCGTTGAAATTACAGTAATACTGCCGTCAGCGTTTTCAACAGCCTTGCCGTTTTCACCAACAGCCGTTGATGGGCCGTAAACGGTAGTACCCCAAGGAATTTGTGCTTCCTGGGTAACTTCAAGTGAAACTGATGCTGAAGTGGTAGAATCGTTTTGTGTAGAACGGTTTGCAACAACGTAAACTTGAACGGTCGTACCAACGGTTAAGCCTGTAAGGTCGCAATAAGCAGTTTCAACGTTGGCAACTAAATTGCCGTTAACGTAAACGTCGTAAGAAGTTGCTTCGTGGATAGCGTCCCAAACAACCCTTGCAGTACCGCCACCGTTAGACGTTGCCCTGCCGATAATTGGCGTGCCAAGTGGGTACACAAAGTCTAAATTCTGACTTGCGCTTGCATTGATATCCTGTTCACCTTCACGGCAAAGCTTTGCTTTGAAGGTGTATGCGCCTGAATCTTTTGCGCTGAAGGTTAAGGTGTGTTGAGTAGCCTTTTTTGTGTATGATTGCTTTGTTGAAACTAATTGGTTTTGTGCGTTATACATTTCAACGACAAGCTTATCAGCACCGTTTTGACCAACTAAACCGTCGGCAACTACTGAAATTGTTGCGTCGTGATTATCGGTAACAGAAGTAATTTGTGGCGCAGAAACTGACGCCCAGCTACCACGTGCAGGTGGTGTTGGTGCGTTAGTCAAGTCGTCGATAACTTCTAATCTGAATAAATAGTTACTGCCGTCAGGAACTGCCAAATAGTAAGTGCCTGCTTGGTTTATTTTTGCAAATTCAGTAACGTATAAGCCGTTTTGAACGCTGTCTTCAGCAGTTTTTTCAACCAAAGCGTAATCGTCGTTATAAATAGCAAATTGACGGCTGTCACCACCGGAAACCCACCAGATTTTAACGGTTGCCTGGCCTTTTGTTTTAAATTGGATAGCACAGCTGATTATATCGCCAAGCTTGGTTGCTGAACCGAAGTTAATTCTCTGCGTTGCAGAATAACCGTCGTCAAACTCTTTATTACTACCATCAATCTTGGTTTTATAGCCTGCCAAAATTGTAAAAGCACCGTTAGTGCCTGCAACGATTGCGTCACCGTCGGTGTAAGTGCCTTCGGCAGCCGATCTTAAATCAGTCGTTGCGTCAAGAACGTAAGTCACAGATTCAGC
>JAZTYT010000084.1:0-9471 GCA_045637045.1 Christensenellaceae bacterium
AACTAAAACCGCTAAAGGCGCAAAACAGGGTGGAAACAGTTTTTCTGGCGACGTTGGTTCTCAAACCGAATGCGCGCTGTTAAGGTACTTAAAAGATTTGGGCTACGATTATAAAAAAATACGTAAAAGTGGGGCTATAAGCCCAAAAACGCCCTTTTCTTCTAAACATAAGTATATGGAAACTGCTTTTGAAAATCAAAAAGGAAGCGTTACTTATTTAAAAGGCGCGCCCGAAATTGTGGTTGAAAAATGTAATTTATCTAACCAAGAAAAGGATAAGCTGTTAAGGGAAATTACTAAATCACAGGCAATGGGTAACAGGCTTTTGGCTTTTGCGCATACGACTGAAAACGGTTATTGCTTTGACGGGTTTGCCGTGCTTGGCGATAGTTTGCGCGATGACGTTAAAGAGTCTATTATAAATTGCCAAAGGGTTGGCGTAAAGGTTAAAATTTTAACTGGCGATAACGTTGCGACGGCAAAGCACATTGCGCAAAAGGTCGGGCTTGATACGGGTAAAAATAGCGTTACCACGGCAGAGTATATTGACGCGCTTTCAGATAATCAGCTCAAAAATTTACTGCCTGAAATAACGGTAATTGCGCGTAGCACCCCGCAAACGAAGTTAAGGGTAGTTACCATTTTGCAACAAATGGACGAAGTCGTTGCCGTAACGGGTGACGGTGTTAACGACGCGCCTGCCATAAAGCACGCCGATATCGGTATTGCAATGGGTGACGGCGCTGAAATCACAAAGCAGGCAAGCGACGTGGTGCTTTTGGATAACTCATTTAACACCATATTAAAAGCAATTGCCTTTGGTAGAAACGTTTATGCAAACTTTCAACGCTTTATTATGTTTCAGTTAAGCGTAAACCTATCGTCTATGAGTATAATTATTGCCTTTTTACTGATGGGGCTTGAAAGCCCGTTCTCAAGCACTTGCTTGCTGTGGCTAAATATTATTATGGACGGCCCGCTTGCGCTGTCTTTAGCCCTTGAAGAACGCCCACTTAAAAACAGTGGAGTAAGACCTGTTAAAAGAAGCGCTGATATTTTGGGCAAGAAAATGCTTGCGCGTATTTTTATCCACGCGCTTACAACCTGCTTGGGCGTGTGCTTACAGCAAGCCTACAACTATTTAGATTGCGTACCGATAAAGGAAAGCGCGGTTGTTGTCACTATGTTTGTGTTTTTCCAGGTTTTTAACGCGGTAAACTGCCGTGAAACAGGTAGGCGCTCTGCCTTAAAAGACCTATTTAATAATAAGCTTTTAATAGTTATGCTTGTGTTGACCTTTACCTTGCACGTAGTTATCATAAGCTTTATGCCTTGGTTTTTCGGTACGCAAAGCTTAAGCTTTGGTATGCTTTTAAAAATTGCTTTAATTTGCGCGCTTATCATACCGTTTAACGAATTGTACAAGGCGATATATCGAAAGCTAAACGTTAAAGGTTTTAGGTTTAAAAAGTATAAAAGTAGGCCTATAAGCCCGTTAACGGCGAAAAACCGTGCATAAAACAGGTTATAAATTAAGTAAATTTTCCATTTATTAAAATAAGGGGTTTACACACACTATGAAGGAAATGAATTTTTGTATATCCGAAAGGGCTGAAAATTTTAACAATATAAATTATCTTTTTAAAACCTGCCAAGCTCAAATTTTTGCGCTTGGGGGCGAAGCGGTAACAAAGGTCGGGGATGGGCGTGCCTATTTTTTAGCCAAAGTCCCCGACGGCTGTGAAGAAATTATAACTGCAATCATTTTGGATAAGGTAAGCGACGTTATAGCAATCAACTATAAATACAACTATTTTAAAAAGCAAATACGCACGCTTGGGCTTAATGAATTTGAGTACGAGCTTTTACTTGCGTCGCTTATTTCAGCCGATTTAAAAGAAGACAAGCGCTACGTCTTAAAAAGGCAAAAAAACATTGATAACCTGCCTATAGACGCACTTTTTAACTTTCAGTTAGGTTCTTTAAAGGATAAATGGGCTGAAGTCGTTGGGTATATACCGACCTATTTTAGCACGGAAAAGCTTTGCGAATTTATAAACTATATCGTAAACGAAAAGCCAAATAAGTGCATTAGGGTTGTAAACGGCAGGGTGTACGATGCAAACAATACCCTTCAATTAAAGGGCGAGCTTATGGGCTACGTTGAACACGGCGCAATCACGCGTGAGCTTATTTTATCCGATACGTGTAGGGTTTTTCTCGATACAAAGCTAACCGATATTGACCAAAAGTACCTTGCAAGATTCTTTGGCGATAAAATATTTTTTAAAAAAGGGCTAATGCCGATTAAAAAAAGTTGACAAAAAAATCCTATTCATTATAATTATTATTACAACTAAAACCTGTATTGGGGACAAGTAGTCTCGGAAGGGCTTAAGAGAGAGTGTTGCCTTGGCTGTGAGCAACGTAAGAAGTACCGATGTATGAAACCACCCCATTGGGAGCAGCGGCGTCTATCGCCGTAAATTAAGACGGCTTTCTTGCCGTGAAGTAAGGTGGAACCACGACCAAAATCGTCCTTATGCAAACAATACTTGCATAAGGTTTTTTTATTAACTCCGTCACCTTGCTCCGTCGCCTTATTTATATTGGTGTTCAACGGCTGTTCGTTTGTTTTTGGGTTTTGGTTGCAATTTAATTTAGGACTTAACTTTTAGGAGAATTTATATGAAAATCACGTTAAAAGACGGTAAGGTACTCGATTTTGAAAACGCGTTAAGCTGTTACGAGATTGCAAAAGCCATTTCTGAAGGCCTTGCGCGTGAAGCAGTTGTTTGCGCTATTGACGGCGTGCTTTCAGATATGACCACGGTCGTTGATAAAGACGCAAGCATTACCTTTTACACCTTAAAGGACAAAGAAGGTTTAGACGTTTATCGCCACACCTGTTCACATATTTTAGCGCAAGCTGTAAAAACCATTTACCCAACGGCGCTTTTGGCAATCGGCCCAACAATTGAAAACGGCTTTTATTACGACTTTGACTTTAAAACGCCAATCACGATGGACGATTTAAAGAAAATCGAAGACGAAATGAAGGTTATCATTAAGTCAAACTTGCCAATTTCAAGGTTTGAGCTTCCTAAAGAAGAAGCAATCAAGCTTATGAAGGGCTTTGGCGAAAGCTATAAGGTTGAACTTATCCAAGAACTTAAAGACGGCGAAACAATTTCTTTCTACAAGCAAGGTGCGTTTACCGACCTTTGCCGTGGCCCACACTTATTTAGCACGGGCAGGATTAAAGCCTTTAAGCTTTTATCGGTAACGGGCGCATACTGGCGTGGTAACGAAAAGAACAAAATGCTTACCCGTATTTACGCAACGGCTTTTGAGAAAAAGAGCGAGCTTGACGAATACATCCAAAAAATGGAAGAAGCAAAGCAACGCGACCACAACAAGATTGGCCGTGACTTGGGCTACTTTATGACGAGCGACGTCGTTGGCCAAGGCTTACCGCTCATTATGCCAAAGGGCGCAAAGGTTATGCAAACTATGATTCGTTTTGTTGAAGACGAAGAAGAACGCCGTGGCTTTATCCCAACGCGTACCCCGGTTATGGCAAAGAGTGACCTTTACAAGATTTCCGGCCACTGGGATCACTATCGTGACAAAATGTTCGTTATCGGTGACGGTGACGAAGAAAAGGGCGAAGTTTTAGCGCTCCGTCCTATGACCTGTCCGTTCCAATACCAAATTTATAAAAACGGTTTAAAGAGCTATCGCGATTTACCAGTTAGATTTAGCGAAACCGCAACCCTTTGCAGAAACGAAGCTTCAGGGGAAATGCACGGTCTTATCCGTGTAAGACAATTCACCCTTTCCGACGGCCACATCGTTTGCGCGCCAGACCAAATTGAAAGCGAATTCAAAAACTGCCTTGACTTAAGCTTGTACTTCTTAAAGTGCTTGGGTATGGAAGACGATATCTCTTACAGATTCTCAAAGCGTGGCTTAAACAAGGATAAGTACATCGACAACGACGAAGCTTGGGAAAACACGCAAGCACTTATGAAACAAATCCTTGACAACCTTGGTCTTGACTACGTTGAAGCTGACGACGAAGCTGCTTTCTACGGGCCAAAGCTCGACATCCAAGCAAGAAACGTTTACGGCAAGGAAGACACGCTTATTACAATCCAGTTAGACTTTGCCGCAGGCACGAGCTTTGAAATGAGTTATATCGACCAAGAAGGTAACAAGCAAACGCCTTTCGTTATCCACAGAAGCTCAATCGGTTGCTACGAAAGAGTATTTGCAATGCTTATCGAAAAGTACGCAGGCGCATTCCCAACCTGGCTTGCACCAGTTCAAATCAAGGTTTTACCTGTAACGGACAGGGCGCTTGATTACGTAAACGATTTAGCAAGCAAATTTAGATACAACGGCTTACGCGTTGAAGTTGATACGCGCTCTGAAAAGATTGGTAGAAAGATTCGTGACGCTCAACTTGAAAAAGTACCTTATATGCTTATCATTGGCGATAAGGAAGTTGAAGACGGCAACACCGTTTCGGTAAGAAGCCGTTTTGAAGGCGATTTAGGTACGATGAGCGTTGAAAGCTTTATCGCAAAGGTCGTTGAAGAAGACAGAATTAAAAAGGTTTATAAAAACTAAAAAAGTTGGGCTATAAGCCCGTTATCAAACAAAAAGCAGTTGCTAATTGCAACTGCTTTTTCTATATAATTTGGCTAATTAAATTCTAATTGGTTGTCGCGGGGTAAAAACTCGGGCATATTTTTACGGTATCTTTTGGGTAAGAAGTTATCTTGCAGTTTGGGGTTGAAACGTTCTTTTATTGTTACGTGGTCAAAGTACGCTTGCCAAAGCGATTGTAAATCTTGCTCGTCTTGATGCAGTCTTACGATAAGCGTTTGGTCGGTTTTGACCGTAGCAATATTAGTGCCGTCGCACATGCAAACAAGGTTGCGCTTGATATCGTGTATTAAAAATTTTTCTTTAGGAAACCTTGCTTTAAAATGTGGGGCTACGATATCTATAACGTCGTTGTCAGGGGATATCCTTGCGTACCAAACGCCCGATTCGGTCTTTTCAAACCGTAAAAAACCAAGCAACAAATGGCGCTCCTTTGCAATGCGCGCGTTTATCTCGTAAAGGTTTAAAAAGTCGGGGTCTTTATAGTTAGTTAAAAGGTTTTTTCTTGCTTCCAAGCATTTTCTCGTGGCGTTAAATATGACGGTTTCTTTTAGGCCGTCGTTACTCCTTAAAGCGTAAAAAAGTGTCGATAACAGGCTTATACCCCCACTTTTTATTATTCCTTTTTCAACTCTTTGGGCAATTTGGTCGTCTATAGCGATATCTTTTACGGTTGCGTCAAAGCTTATTTGTATATCTAAAGACGTCACCACGTTTGGTATTTCCTTTTTAGTAAAGCTTTCAAAAATCGCGCATAAAATGCCCTGCTTGGTGGGTGGTATTTTGTAGATAATCATAGCTCGCCCCCTAAAACGCTCAAGTTTATTTCTGGGGATGAGAACATTGAAATCTGCTCCATTGTGTTTGGCATTTCGTTAAGGGTTAAAAGCATTTTAACGGCAGGCAAGCTTTCCTGCCCGTAAAATTTGCCGTTGCAGGTTATAAAGTGCATTGCCCGTTTTAAAACCACGCGCATTTTTTTAAGGTCGTTAAAATCAAGCTTACCAAACTTGCGCGCCTGACAAATCTTGCTTGCGCTCTTAAATCCAATACCTGGGACTCGTAATAAAACTTCGGGCTGGGCCGTGTTTACTTCGACGGGGAATAACCCCATATTCCTTAATGCCCAAGCGCATTTTGGGTCAAGGTTAGGGTCTAAATTTTGTTCCTGTCCGATAATTTCGTCAGCCGAAAACCCGTAAAAACGCAATAGCCAATCAGCCTGATATAGCCTGTGTTCCCGCAAAAGCCCAACCGGTGTGGTTGGTAAAAGTGACGTTTGATTGTTCGCTGGCACATATGACGAATAGTACACGCGTTTTAAGCTGTACCTATCGTAAAGGGCTTGGCTCAAGCGTATGATTTGCCCGTCAGTTTCGCTTGAAGCCCCGACTATCATTTGTGTTGTTTGACCAGCAGGGAGCAGGGCTTTGTTGTTTTCCTGCCGTGCAATTTGGTATTCCTTTGCCATGGCGCTCATTGGTGCGATAATGGACTTTTTGCTCTTTTGTGGCGCAAGCAGTTTAAGGCTTTTTTCCGAAGGCAGCTCGATATTAAAACTCATTCTATCGGCAAAAAGCGCCGCGCGATTTAACAAAAGCTGGTCAGCCCCTGGTATGCCCTTAAGGTGGATGTACCCCCTAAACCCGTAAAGCTTACGAAGCCTTATTACCGTTTCAAGCAAAAGCTCCATAGTATAGTCGGCGTTTTTGTAAACGGCCGAAGATAAAAACAAGCCTTCAATGTAATTGCGCTTGTAAAATTCCATCACCAGCTGGCAAATCTCATCGGGCGTGGCGGTTGCGCGCGGAACGTCGTTTGAGCGACGGTTTACACAGTACAAGCAATCGTAAACGCATTGGTTTGAAAGCAAAATTTTGATAAGGGAAATGCACCTGCCGTCTTGGGTGAAGGAGTGGCAAATACCAGCTTCATAGGTGTTGCCAACGCCACCACGACTTGAACGTGAAGAGCCCGACGACGAACAAGAAACGTCGTACTTTGCGCTTTCGGTTAGTATTGTCAGCCTTTTTGCATCAAGCATAGTTTTCCCCCATATAAAGCATTGGTAATCAAAGGTGTTGCCCGTTGACCTTACCCACGACAAAACGTTTGTTCGATAATATTCTACACCACGAAAGGCGTTATGTCAAACATTTGTTCGATAATTTTTAGTTAAAAACTATTTTTGTTTGATGGTAATTTTTGCCACGCTTTGGCTTAAGCCTTAAGTAAAAAGCAAGGACTTAAAAACAAAGGGCGAAAAAAGGTGAAAATTTTGCCTGAAAAGGACAAAAATGTCAAAAAAGTAGGTAAAATATTCAACTTATATATTGACTTTAAGTTAATTCTTTGGTAATATATCTATGTAAAAAATATATTAGGCAAAAGCCTTCGCCGTAAAGGGCAGGGCAAAACGGTAATATGATTAACGAGAAAGAGCTTTATTTAATAACCGATGAAAAGCAACGCTTATACTACACGGGCTATCAAAGTACCGACGGATACCTTGCGCTTACAAGACAGGGGACTTACTTTGTAATTGACAGTAGGTACTTCCACGCAGCGCAAAAATTACTTACGCCAAAGGGCGTTAAGGTTATTTTAGGCGGTGGGTATTCAAACCTTAAAGACATTATGTATCAAACGGGTTGCGATACGCTGGGTATTGACTTTACCAAGACGTCGCTTCACGAATACAAGCTCTTTGAAGAAATGGGCTACCAGCTTAAAGATATTTCTAAAGAAATAGCAAACGCAATGCGCGTTAAAAGCCCAGCCGATTTAAAGAAGATTAAAAGGGCGTGCAAGATTGCCCAAACGGCTTTAAAGCAACTGCTCCCCGAAATAAAGGAAGGCGTTAAGGAACGCGAGCTTGCGGCTTCGCTTGAGTATAAAATGAAAATGCTTGGCGCGTCGGGGCCGTCGTTTGACACCATAGTCGGGTTTGGCGCAAACGCCGCAATCCCACACCACGTTACGGGTGAAACCGTTCTTAAAAAGAATATGCCCGTTTTAATCGACTTTGGTTGCGTTTACAAAGGGTATTGCTCGGATATGACGAGAACGTTTTTCTACGGCAAGCCGGATAAGGAGTTTGTAAGGTGCTATAACGCAGTTTTAAAGGCGCATACGTCGGCTGCTGAACAGATTACCGACGGCACTGACTGTATGATTGCCGACTCTTACGCAAGAAAGGTTTTAGAAGACGCTGGCATTGCTGATAAGTTCACCCACTCTTTAGGTCACGGCATCGGCGTTTATATCCACGAAGCCCCAGCTATTTCAATGCGCTCACAAGATCAGCTTAAAAACGGAATGGTCTTTTCAATCGAGCCGGGCGTTTACTTCGACGATAAGTTCGGTATCAGGATTGAAGACACGGTAACGCTTGAAAACGGCAAGGTTAAGTCATTTATGACTTACACAAAGAAATTAGTCAAACTTAAGTAACAATGGCGACACAAAAGCCAAAAAAGATAAAAAACAAAAAAAACATATATATTAGGAGAAATTTTTTATGATCACAGCAGGCGATTTAAGAAAAGGCGTAACAATTGAACACGAAGGCAAAATTTTCGTAGTTGTTGACTTTTTACACGTAAAGCCAGGTAAGGGCGCAGCATTCGTTAGAACAACGCTTAAAAACGTTATCGACGGTAAGGTTTTACAACTTACTTTCAACCCAACTGAAAAGTTTGAAAACGCTATCATCGAAACAAAGAGAATGACTTATTCTTATAACGACGGCGAACTTTATTACTTTATGGACGAAGAATACGAAATGGTTCCATTAAACTACGACCAAGTTGAAGACGCTTTAAAATGGATCAAGGAAAACGACCCTGTTACCGTTAAATTCTACAAGGGTAGCGCTTTCTCGGTTGAATGCGAAAACTTCGTTGAACTTTTAGTTACCGAATCTGAACCAGGCGTTGCTGGTAATACTGCAACCAACGCAACAAAGAACGCTGTTTTAGAAACAGGCGTTAGCATTCAAGTTCCTATGTTCGTTAACGAAGGTGACACAATTAGAGTTGACACCCGTACTGGCGACTACATGGAAAGAGTTAAAAAATAATTCATACGGCATATAAGCGTGGGTGATTTTCTCTCGCGCTTTTTTGCTATAAAAAAGGGTTTAAATAAGCTTGGGTTGTAGCCAAAACTTTGCTAAACTTAAGCTTAAATAAGCTTAAATTATACGAAAAAGGTGAAATATGGGCGTTGCGCTTGTAAGTGGTGGCACTAAAGGTATCGGCCTTGCCATTGCTAAAACTCTTAAAAACAAAGGTTATAAAACGGTGGTTTGTTACTCTAACGATGAAGCTGCCGCTTTAAGCGCGCAAGAAAGCGGGCTTGACGTTTTTAAGTGTGACGTTTCAAGCCCTAAAGACGTACAAAATTTAAAAGCTTTTATTGAAAGCCGTTACGGTGGGGCTGACGTTTTGGTAAACTGCGCGGGCGTTAGTTTAGAGCAAAAAGTGGTTTTAGACGTTACGCTTGAAGAGTTTGACCGTTTGTTTGACGTCAACGTAAAGGGTACGTTTTTACTGACCAACGCGATGCTCCCTAAAATGCTGGAAAAGGAAAAAGGGGTTATCGTTAATATTTCATCTATTTGGGGTATTGACGGTGGCGCGTGCGAAGCCGTGTATTCGGCAACCAAGGGCGCGATAAACGCTTACACTAAAGCGCTCGCTAAAGAGTTTGGAAGTGCAAATATACGCGTTAACTGTGTTGCGCCGGGGTATATTGATACCGGGATGAACGCCCACCTTACCCAAGAAGACAGGG
>JAZTYT010000085.1:0-2043 GCA_045637045.1 Christensenellaceae bacterium
CGTAATCGTTGAGTATCAATCTGTAATTTTCATTAGTCAAATAGTCGTTATGGAAATCTGCTATCATTATTATATATAATATGCAGTCAGCATAGCTAAAGACTGAATTTTACAAAATAAAAAACGGACTTAAAAGCCCGTTTAGTTTTACTCAAATATTTCAAGTAATTGTTCAATTTTATAAATAGTGTAATCAGGTGTAAGATGTGAAGAATCAACTTCGTGATAAGGCCCAACAACGCCTTGTTTAACAAAAACCGTTTTAAACCCTAATTTCTGCGCTGGGTAAATATCGTTATCAAGCCTATCGCCTATCATAAAAGCTTGGCTTGGCAGACAATTAGCACGCTCCAGCCCCCTTAAGAAAAAACGTTCGTCCGGTTTTTCAAGACCTTCTTCAAAGGAAGCCAAAACAATATCAAAAAAGTGTAAAATACCCCAATGCAACAATCTATCGCAAGTACCCTTTGCCTGATTTGCTAAAACTGCCAATTTGTAGCCACGGGATTTAAGCTCTGTTAACAGCTCAAAAACCCCGTCGTAAAGCTTTTCTTTATCGTTACGCCAAGGCTTTAAGGTTAAACCGAAAAATTTAGCAGTTTCCTTATCCCCTGCCGTAAGCGTTTTTGCATACTCAATGCGCTTTTCATCAAACTGTTCAAAGGTAACGTTAGACCCTTCAACAGCTTCCAAGACGCGATATTTATACGCTATAGTTTCATCAATTAAGGTTGACCCAAGGTCAAAAAACAACCATTTAGGTTTGCACATAGCTTTAGTATTTTTCGGGTTGTGGATATTCTACGCCAAAAGTTTCAACGGTAACGGTTTTCATTACCTGTGGCGTAAGTGGACGGTCGGAATAATCAGTGTCAACGCTTGCAATTTTGTCAATGACTTCAATGCCCTCAATAACTTCGCCAAAACCTGCGTACTGCCCGTCAAGGTGTGGGCTGTTTTTGTGCATAATGAAAAATTGTGAGCCTGCAGAGTTAGGCATCATAGTTCTCGCCATAGAAATTACGCCACGTTTGTGCTTTAAGTTATTTTTTCTAAAGCCGTTTGAAGCAAATTCGCCTTTAATGGTATAACCAGGGCCACCAATACCCAAGCCCTTTGGGTCACCGCCTTGAATCATAAAATCTTTGATAACACGGTGAAAAATTATGCCGTTATAATAACCGCTATTACAAAGCGCAATAAAGTTATTAACGGTGTTTGGGGCTATTTCAGGGTAAAGCTCAATTTTAATTACGTCGCCACTTTCCATTGTGATAGTTACTACTGGATTCATTGTACGTCTCCTTCTTCATACTTAATTAATTCAACTTTTGCTTCGTTTAAAAGCATAATGGAAAAATCATCGGGATACCCTTCCTTATAGATAACCTTTTTGATGCCTGAATTGATTATAAGTTTAGTACAAATCGAACAAGGCTGATGGGTGCAATAAAGAGTTGCGCCTTCCAATGAAACACCCAATTTAGAAGCTTGGCAGATTGCGTTTTGCTCTGCGTGGACTGCATAGCAAAGCTCGTGGCGAGTGCCACTTTCAATGCCTAAATCACGGCGCATACAAGCACAGCGCTCTTTACAGCTTTTAATACCCGACGGCGCGCCGTTATAACCAGTCGTTAAGATGCGTTTATCACGCACGATGACTGCTCCAACTTGACGGTTTTCCTGATAACAGCTTGACCAACCGCCAACGGCTTTAGCTAAATCCATAAAACGTTTATCCCATTTATTCATAAACAAAAATCCTATATGCATTTTTATTGATTTTATCACATAAAATTAACTTTTGCAAGAATTATTTAGTATTTTTAGTTCAACTTTACTATAAACTAACTATTTAGCAAATTAAAGTTGTTGATACGCTTTGATTTTTAACACCTTTCGACAAAATAAACGGGTTTATTTCATATAAACCGATTAAAAATCTTGACAATTTGGTATTATTGATTATAATTAAATTAGCAATCTATCAAGTTGAGTGCTAAAAACCATAAAATTATATAAGGAGAATAGATAAATGACAAT
>JAZTYT010000086.1:0-4431 GCA_045637045.1 Christensenellaceae bacterium
TTGGAAGCTTTAAGTCCAAATTTTTACCGTGTAAAACACGCAAGCTGTCACGCTCCATAACGCATTCAGCACCACTGATATCAGCCCCGATTTCAGCTAAAGTAACCACTGATACCTTACACGAAAGAATAATTACGCAAGACATAAAAACAATTAAAATCAAGCGTATAATCAGCGATTTTAAATTATTTTTCATTTATGTTTTCCAGGTATGACGATAATGTATCAAAGGTTTTGTCAAAGACGTCAGGCTTGCATTCTATAAACTTTATAGTCTTTCCCTTTTCAACTAAAAAGCCAAAAGGCTTAATGGTTACAAGCCCACCACCTGCCATGCTGTTGGGGTAATCTTTATTAGGCGAAAACATTTTAATCTTACCATACTCACCGCTACCTGACATAAGCCCCACGGTGATTTTTGAAACGGGTAAAATAGTATTCCCGTTAGGTGTTGTAATTTGTTTGCCGATAATTACGTCCATATTAGATAGCGCAGAAATATTTTCCAACGCTTGCGTTATGCTATTTACTTTGTTATCTTTTTTCACTTTTCACCCACATTTTAATTAACAAAAATAATATTGCAAATATATTAACCTTTATTGATATGCGCAAGTATGCTTCTATATCGTTTTCCTTGGCAAGCCTTACAAATTGCTTATATCGCCCAACGTTAGCGGTTATTATTGGATACAATAAGCTTTTTACTGCACCTAATATACCAAGTGAACCAAGCCAAACGGCTTCATACGGCACGACAAGCAAGGTACTAACGTCGGTTATCCAAATTTGCGATAAATCAAGCTTTTTAAGCTTAAGCCTATTAAACCTGCTTTTATCAATTACGCTTGCACGTTTTTGGCTTGTATGCATAATAAGGCTTCCCCTTTCGCTATCAATAAACCCACCTTTAAGCTTGACAAGTCCTTGTAAAAGCACTATAAAATTTAGCCTTTTGCTTTTTAAGTCAAGGTTTAAATATCCGTCGATGCGCCACGGGAAAAACAGTAGCAAAAGCAGGAAAAAGGTTATATAAATTGCCATATCATAAAAGTATTTTTTGCAATAAAAATAATGCTATACAAAAAAGCCTGCAAAATTTGCAGGCTTATAAATTTATTATTATTAAATAGTTTTTGTAGTATCAAAATTAGTTGTCAATGTCTTCATCAAGCGCTTCATCGCCAGTTATAACGTCAAATTCTTCGCCTTGTAAAAAGTCTGGCAAGTCTTCGGTGATATCAGGTAAATCGAACTCTTGCTGGCCGTTTTCTAAAACTTCGCCACGCGTTTTGATGTTAGATAAATCGACTTCCCTTCTCTTATGGTCTTCGTCGCCTTCAACGTACTCGTCCTTCTTGTAAAGATAAGATTCGTTAGTGCCGTTAACCATTTTAATACGAGCCATAAGCTCGTTATAGTCAGGCAACTCGTCAAGCGAAGAAAACTGGAAGCGTTTTAAAAACTCATCAGTCGTACCAAACAAAACAGGCCTACCAACGGCTTCCTTACGGCCAACGATTTCAATAACGCCAAGTTTTAGAAGGTTTTGAATAGCGTATTCGCTGTTACCACGGATTTCTTCTAAATCAAGCCTTGTTACAGGTTGTTTGTAAGCAATAATTGCGGCAGTTTCAAGCATACTTCTTGAAAGTTCACGCTCCCTAATCGGGTTTAGAACGATTGAAACAGGGTCTGCATACGCTGGGTTTGAGCAAAATTGC
The DNA here is from genome assembly GCA_045637045.1 of Christensenellaceae bacterium. Lineage (GTDB taxonomy): Bacteria > Bacillota > Clostridia > Christensenellales > Borkfalkiaceae > UBA4636. Next base: position 1,725 of record JAZTYT010000086.1, read on the forward strand.
AATTTATTATTGAAAATAAGAAGCTGAATACCACTTTCAGCGCTATATTTCTTCTGCAATTCTTTAGCGGCGTTCAAAATTGTTTTATCAGTTACTTCAAGGCGTGAAGAAATGTCTGAAATCGCAACGGCTTTGCCACTTATAAATAATATTGATTCAATTATATTCGTCAATTTCTCCAATGTCGGCACTCCTATTTGGGTTTAATGTAATGGTAATATCGTCATAAACGGCGTTTTGAACTACGGTTATGAATTGGTGTTTTAAAAGCTCAAGCATCGCCTGGAAGGTCGCAACAAGCTCTCCAACCGAGCAATCGTATTCAAAAAGCTCAAAAAAGCTACAGGTTTCGCGCTCTTCCAAGGTTTCGCGCATAAACTGGATTTTATCCCTTACGGTAAAAACTTCCCTTGGGATGCTCTTCTGGTTGGCGCGCGCCGTGTCGCGTAGGTCAACCCTTTCCATAAGCTTTGTAAAGGCTTTAACCAAGCCTTCAAGGGTGAAATCTTTGTACACGATACGCACGTCGTAAGCAGCGTCGTCCGGCTCTTTATAAAAGCGTGCAGTGTTTTCGCTAGCCTTAAGCTGTTCAGCCTTTTCTTTGAATATTTTGTATTCTTCTAACTTACGGATAAAGGCTTGTTCAGGGTCTTCAACTTCAAGGTTGTTATCTTCAAGCGACGGTAAAACTGATTTTGACTTGATTTCTAAAATAGTTGCGGCGATTGCAATGTACTCGCTAACCTTTTCAAGGTCGAAAATTTCCATTTGGCGCACGTATTGAACGAACTGGTCGGTAACTTCGGACACGAAAATATCCTTGATTTCAATTTGCGCAATCTTAATCATGTGCAAAAGCAAATCAAGTGGACCATCAAAGTTTTCAAATTTGGTATTGTAATCTACAATTGATGGAAAATTGTCAAGGTTAGCCACAGTAAACTCCTTACGTGAAAATTAGGTATTACTTAAAAAATTAAACTGAATATCCAGCCCCAGAATAAGGAAATGGGTTGCGCGAACAACGTGGTAAGCGTATTCATTAAAAAGCCGAATAAATCAACGTACGTTAAAAGTGGAATATAGTCGGTAAGTATATTGATTACTATTAAAACAAGTAATACGATATAGCCTTTGGTTCTTAAAAAATCCATTACCTTATTGGGCTTTTTGAAAGCGACTTCAAGCGCCCTGAACCCGTCTAACGGATAGACTGGGATAAGGTTAAACGCAACAAGGTTTAAACTGATTAAAAATACGGCTTCAAGCGTACTGTTAAGCAGTAAAACTGCCATTTGACCAAGCGTAGATTGGGCAAAATTAGTTGAAAATAACCATAAAGAACTGAAAAATAACGGATAAAAAATAAACGCCAACAAGTAATTAGCAACTACGCCTGCGATTGAAACAAAAAAATAGTCACGCCTTAAATGCTTAAAGTTTTTAGGGTTAATCGGGACTGGCTTTGCCCAGCCAAAACGCGCAATTACGAGCATTGCTAAACCCATAAGGTCAAAGTGCGCCAACGGGTTAAGCGTTAAGCGTTTATGGTGCTTTGGAGTGTTGTCGCCACATTTAACGGCAATAAAAGCGTGCGCCCATTCGTGTACGGGCAATACTAATAAAACCGCTAATAATGACGCGACAAACGAAATAATCTTAAAAGAATCCATACAGATATATTGTAATCTAAATTAACAAAAAAAGCAAGAAAAATTTCAATTTCCTGCCTTTTTTATTTATTATTGAGTTAATTTTTTATAAAATAACGCTTAAAACGCTATTTTTTGGACTTAAATTTTATCTGGCTTAAGAATATGGCGACAAGCATAAGCACACAACCTAAAAATTGAAGTGGCGTTTCCTGAACTTGACTTCCTTGAATCAAAGTTGCGATTATGTTAAAGATAAGTGCGAAAACAGCTTCAGTTGATAAAATTAAGGTTACCACCGTGGAATTGCCATTGCGCTGTGAAACGATTTGCAAGGTATAGCCAATCGACGTTGAGAAAATAGCTAAATATAAGATTGGGAAAATCGCTTGAGAAATAATCGACCAGTTAACAGTTTCAATAGCAATAGATAAAACGGTTGAAAATACTGCGCAAACAAGCATTTGCCCACAGGATAAATACATTGCGTCAACGTCTTTTATATAATGGTCAACAAGGATAATTTGTACTGCGAAAAATACTGCCGAAACGAGCAAGAAAATATAGTATTTATCAACCGAGAAGCCTTGTATTTTAGAGATTAACGCTACGCCGATAATGGAAATTAAAACGGCAAGCCAAATATTCAGACCTATCTTTTTACCTAAAAACACGCTAAATAGTGGCACGAAAATCATATACATTGCAGTCAAAAAGGCTGCTTCGCTTGGGAGCGTGCCTGAAATACCAACTTGTTGGATATTCATTGCGATAAACAAGCATATACCACACGTTAACGAACCGAATATAAGCTTTTTAACGTTGATTTTAGGTTTATTTTGCGGTGAAGCCGTTTGCTTATTTGCTTTAGCCTTGAATTTATCGCGAATAAAAATTATTATAAGCAAGGCAAAAAAGGCAATCCCTGTACGCGCTGCGTTAATGAAGCACGCCGGGAAATTAACAGATAAATTACCCTGTGCCAAAAACGCCGCGCCCCAGATTGCCGCTGCAATCAACGGTATTATGATTTGCTTTGCATTACCTTTCATATT
>JAZTYT010000087.1:0-3895 GCA_045637045.1 Christensenellaceae bacterium
TTAAAGCCTAATTCACGTAAAAAAGAACAAACCTTTTGTATTTGGTAAACTGATAAGCTTACTCGTTCTTCATACCCACGCGAACGTTGAATATAAATCATATCAACGGTATTTTTGCTCATATAATCAGCGATTTTATCATAATCAAAATCGTTGTTTACAAGTGGAACACAGTTAAAGGTTACACCTTCAGACTTTAAAGAAAACTTGTCGCCAAAAATAACAGGCTGTATAGTATCATATGGCAAACCACTCACGCTTAATACATTATTTCCACGCGTAAGGTTTGCATAAAGTGCAAGCGCAATGGCGTGTGTACCTGAAACGATATTTGGCGAAACGTTTGCAGATTCTGCACCAAAAACGTCAGCGTAAACCTGCTTTAAGGTATCGCGACCGATATCGTCGTAGCCGTAGCCCGTGGTTGCGTTAAAATGGCGCAAAGCAATTTTGTTTTTTCTAAAAGCGTTTAACACTCTTTCTTGACAAGAAAGGGTGATTTGATCAAGTTTGTTAAATTGTTCGTTAAGTTTTTGCTTGCAGACTTCAATTAAACCCTGCGCACGTAATTTATCCATAAATTTCTTCCTTAATTATTTTCGCGTCAGCCATGGCATCGATTGGGGTGATAAATTTAATACCGTCCAAACGCTTAAACCAAGTAATTTGCCTTTTAGCGTATCTGCGCGTATTTTGTTGTACTGCTTCGATAATCGTTTTAACGTCTTGATTTTCTTCAAGTCCTGAAACGACTTCTTTATAGCCTATACCCTGCATTGATTGGCAGTTTTTTGAAACTCCACTTTCAATCAGCCCTTTAATTTCTTCAATAAGCCCGTTTTCAAACATTATCTCAACGCGCTTATTTATTCTTTCGTATAAGACTTCACGCGCGTAATCGTAAGCGTAAGCCTTAAAAGGATACACGGAAACCTTATCGTCAACTATTTGCGACTTTTTTTGACCGGTCAAATGGAATATCTCAAGCGCACGCACGACGCGCATAATATCGTTTACGTGTAAGATTGACGCGGTTTCAGGGTCAACTGCCTTAAGTTTTTCATATAAAGCTTCTGCACCCTGGTTTTCGATAATTTTATCACACTCATCCCGAAATTCTTGACTTTTAGGGCAGTTGCCGTAGCTAAAATCGTATAGAAGCGCGTCAATATAGTATCCCGTACCACCACAAATTATAGGCGTTTTGCCACGCGATAAAATATCGTCAATCAATCGCCTACCAGCTTCCTTGTATTCGGCAACGGAAAATTCAACCGTTGGCTCGCATATATCAATCATATGGTGAACGATGCCGTCTTGTTCTTCTTTAGTCGGCTTTGCAGCACCTATATCAAGCCCTTTATAAATGGCGATTGAGTCGGCAGAAATGATTTCACCGTCAAGGATTTTAGCAAGCTCAATGGAAAGCTTTGATTTTCCGCTACCAGTCGGCCCGCAAATAACTATAACTTTGACTAAACTATTCGCTTGAACCATTTATCCATTTCCGTCCTTGAAATCTTAATGGCAATCGGTCGGCCGTGCGGGCATTTTAGTTCCCAATTTTGTTTTAAAAGCTCTAAAAGAGCGTTTACTTCTTCATTTGACAAGGTATCGCCTGCTTTTATTGCGGCTTTGCAAGCCTTTTGAGCCAGCTTTTCTTTAAGAAGAGTTGGTATTTTTTCATCTTTGAAGCTACTGTCGGTTAAAACGTCTTTAAAAAACGCAGTTAAATCCATTTCGCATAACTCGATAGGAATACCGTAAACCCTGTAAACGTTATCGTGTAAAATTTCAAGCTCAATGCCGACTTCTCTAAATAAATCGGTCAACTCAAACAACATTTCAGCTTCTTTTGCGTTGGTTGAAAACGTATAAGGTATAAGCAAGCTTTGTTGGTCAACCTTACCACTTTTAACCGCGCGATAAAAATTGTCGTATAAAATTCTTTCATGAGCGGCGTGTTGGTCGATAACGATAAGCTGATTTTCCGATTCAACCAATAAATAGGTAGATAACGCTTGACCAATATACTTTACAGGCTTATCAGCAGGAATTTCTTCTTGATTATACGAAGCCTTTTCCATCTCTAACTGACGGATATATTCTTTATTGGCGTTAAAAATACTGTCAGCGTCGCTTGATTCTACGGCTAAATTTTCTTCAGTTAAATCAACTACGTGCTTAAGCTGTTTTTCGTAATCGCCAACGCGAGAATATTTGTTCTTCGGCTTTTCATATTTGTATTCAGCGTTAATCTTTGGTACTTCACCCAAATCAGGCGCTGGTGGTATAGTGCTCCCTAAATGAAGCGCAAGAAAATCTTCTTCAGGTGGCATCTTTGTTAAATCGTGATAATAACGCGTTTCGCCGTTATGCTGATAGGAACGTAAATTGCTATTTTTCTCATCAAACGGTTTCTCTTCTATAAACGGCGCTGAAACAACAAGGTTTAAAGACTGACTTGTTCCGTCTAAAACCTTTGAAATCATCGAATACACCGCAGAATAAACAACCTGATTGTTTGCAAAGCGAACTTCAGACTTACGTGGGTGCACGTTAACGTCAATAATGCGTGGGTCAAGGGACAAAGAAACGACGTAGAACGGATATTGACGCTTCATTAAATAGCTACTATAAGCGTTTTGTATAGCTGAAGCGACGGTTGAATCGGTAACGTATCTATCGTTAACTATTATCGTTTGGTAGGTACGGTTACCCTTGTAATAGTTGGTATTGCCAATAAAACCTGATAAACCAACGCCACTCTTTTCGCCACAAATGTTGTAGCAATTATCTATTGCTTCCTTGCCGTAAACTGCCATAACGGCTTCTTTTAAGCCTTCGCCGTAGGTTTGGAAGACCAATTTGTTGTCAACGTAATATTTAACGGCAACAAATGGATGCGCAATAATAAGCTTTTCCATAAGCGAAGTAACTTCTTTTTCTTCGCCTTTAGGCGTTTTCAAGAATTTAAGCCTTGCGGGTGTGTTATAAAATAAATTTGAAACGGTAACGGCAGTACCTTGGATACCACGCGTTTCGTAAACGTCGGAAATCACACCGCCTTCACAAGTAATACGCATACATTCATCGCTTTCATCGGTCCTTGAAACGACTTGAACACTTGAAATTGCGCCAATGCTGGCTAAAGCTTCACCCCTGAAGCCAAGGGTGGTTATAAGCTCTAAATCTTCGGCACGCTCAATCTTACTGGTTGCGTGTGGTAAAAAGACCTTGTGAAGCTGTGATTTATCAATACCGTGCCCGTCGTCTTGAATATAGATTTCATCAATACCACCGTTTTCAATGCAGACGGTAATATTTTGCGCGTGGGCGTCGATTGAGTTTTCAAACAGTTCTTTAACGACCGAAGCAGGACCTTCAACAACTTCACCTGCTGATATTCTATTAAAAACTTCTTTGGAAAGTACGTTAATTATCTTCATTAGACTTTTCCTTTAAAAACGCTAAAATTTCAAAGGCCTTTAACGGCGTAATATTGTTTAAATCCAATTCTTTTAAGTAGTTATCGGCAAAAGATGGCCTAACCGCCGCCCCTTGCGTGGTTTCCTCCTTAAAGCTGTGCGTTAAATCGTTTTTTTCTAAAAGGCGCAAAATCTTTTTGGCGCGTTGCGTAACTTCAGACGGGACACCTGCAAGCGAAGCAACTTCTATACCAAAGCTCTTGTTCGCGCTACCTTGGGTGATTCGTCTTAAGAATACTATCTTGCCGTTCAACTCTTTAACGGTTATCTTATAGTTCTTAACGCCTTCCAATTTATTTTCAAGTTCGGTTAGCTCGTGATAGTGCGTTGCAAAAAGCGTTTTTGCCTTAACGGTTGACACAAGGTGCTCAACGACTGCCCAAGCAATAGATAACCCGTCGTAAGTA
>JAZTYT010000088.1:0-3534 GCA_045637045.1 Christensenellaceae bacterium
GGGTAAAACTTGCGCAATAAGCCCTGAAAAATATACTGAATACTTTGAACCACACTTTGCTAACGGTGACGATATTTTATACGTACACTTCTCCCCTGCGATGAGCGGTACGTTTAACGCAATGAATATCGCTTTGGAAGAGCTTAAGGAAAAATATCCTGAAAGAAAGCTTTACACGATTAACACTAAAGCAATATCAGCGCTTGCGCTTTTGTTGGTTGAAGAAATTGGTACGATGCACCAAAACGGCGCTACCGTAGAAGAAATTTTGGCTTGGGCTGAAACTGAAGTTGATAAACGTGCAATTTATTTTTACTGCGATGACCTTTCTTTCTTTATGAAGAGTGGGCGCGTAAGCAATATCGCAGGCTTCTTTGGCAAGCTTTTAAATATGCACCCAATTATCCATATGGATAGCCAGGGTGTTATGAACGCTGTTGCTAAAGCGCAAGGTAAGATCAGCACCTTGAAGAAAATGATTACTATGATTGATGAATTACAAGACGATATTAAAAATACTCACGTAATCATCGCTCATACTGATTTACCTGACATTGCTGAACTTGCACACAAGATGCTTGAAGAAAAATACGGCAAGTTAGACGTTGAGTACGTTGTGGTTAACCCAACCGTTGGCACGCACTGTGGTCCATATACGATGGGTGTTGCATTCCATTCAAAACGCAGGTTCAAATAAATAATTAAAACTACTATAAAAAAGGGAAAGCCGATAATTTGTCGGGTTTTCCCTTTTTCTTTATAACCGGCTTAACGCTTAAAAAGTCGCAATAACCGACCTATAGGCGGATTTTTATTGTTTTTTAGCCTAACTTGACCACTTTATTATTTTACACCACGTTTTAAAGGTTTTTATCCAATTAAAGCCGTGTAAGTTGACAAGCCTATAATAAATATGTTATTATTAATAGGTAGTGGAGTTTAATATGTATAACAAATTATTAGAACAAATTGAAAGAAATCATACGATAATTATCCACCGTCACAAAAGCCCTGATGGGGACGCGATTGGTAGCCAGGTTGGTTTAAAGCTTTTACTAAAGGAAACCTATCCTGAAAAGACCATTTTGGCAGTTGGTGACGACGCTGGGCGTTACAGCTTTGTTGAAGGCGCTGTAATGGACGTTGTTGACGATGCAGTTTATAGCGACGCACTTGCGATAGTTTTGGATACTTCAGCAAAGCACCTTATCAGCGACGAAAGATACCAAACGGCAAAGGAAACTGCGCGTATCGACCATCACCTTTTTGTTGAAACTATTTGTCAAACGGAAATCGTTGACACCAGCTTTGAAAGTTGTGCAGGGTTAGTTGCAAATATTGCAAAAACGCTTAATTTTAAGCTTACCCCACTTTCAGCAAAGGCGCTTTATACCGGTATGGTAACGGACAGTGGTAGGTTTAGGTATGATTCCACAAGTTCAAAGACCTTTTTAATGGCTTCTTATCTTATGGAAACAGGGTTTTCAACAACCGACATTTACACAAACCTTTACGCTGACGACTTTAAGATGATTCAGCTTAAAGCAAAATTTGTTTTAAAGATTAACTTTACCGAAAACAACGTTGCATATATCTTTACCACCAAGGAAGAAGTTAAAGAATACGGCGTAAGCGAGTTTACCATCTCACGCGGTATGGTTGGCACTATGGCTGAAATCAAGGGCGTTAACGTTTGGGTGAACTTTACCGAAACGGAAAACGGCGTACTTGCCGAGCTTCGCTCTTCCACCAAAAACGTTAACCAAATTGCAGTAAAATACGGTGGTGGCGGGCACGTAAAAGCAAGTGGCGCTTGCTTAAAGGATTTTGACCAAGCCAAGCTTATGCTTGAAGATTTAAATGCGCTTTAGGGAGATTTAAATGGATAATTTACAAGTTAAACAACAAATTTTAGATAAAATTAAAAGCTATGACCGTATTATTATCGGCCGTCATTTTAGGCCCGACGGTGACGCGATAGGCTCAACCAAAGGCTTTCAAAGAATGCTACAGCTCACCTTCCCTGAAAAAGAAATTTTACTAATCAATAACGATTACTCCGATTATTTGGCTTTTTTAGGTGGTGAAGACGAGCAAGTTGACGACGATTATTACAAAGACGCGCTTGCGATTGTGCTTGATACCGGTACTATAGACCGACTTTCTAATAAAAAACTGACCTTAGCAAAGGAAATTATCAAGATTGACCACCACATTGATATCGCGCCTTACGGCAATATCAGTTGGGTTGAAGATTTACGCTCTTCCACCTGCGAAATGGTTGTTGATTTTTATAAAACCTTTAAAGACGAGCTTAAGTTTGACAAGCTTTGTGCTACCTACGTTTATACTGGTATGGTAACGGACAGCGGTAGGTTTAGATTTAGAGACGTTTCAAGCGAAACGCTAATCAATGCGAGCATTATGTTGTCGTTTGGCATTGACACGGAAACGTTATACGCAAACCTTTATTTAGAAGACTTTGACTACATCAAGTTTAAGGCTGAAATCACTAATAAGATTTCAATCACACCTAATGGCGTGGCATACCTTATTATTGACAAAGCAACGCAAGAAAAGTACAACCTAACGCAGGAACAAGCAAGCGCTTGCGTTTCGTTTATGGATTCAATTAAGGGCTGTTTAATTTGGCTTGCCTTTATTGAAAACAAAGACGGTAGCATAAGGGTAAGACTGCGTTCAAGGTTTTTAGCTTGCAATAAGCTTGGCGAAAAATACCGTGGTGGTGGCCACGCGCAGGCTGCAGGCGGAACTTGTTACAGTAATGAAGAAATTCAAAGCCTTATCAGTGATGCTGACGCGCTTTTAGGTGAATTTAAGAAAAATAATGGTGGTTGGTTATGAGAATTTTAATTGTAAACGACGACGGGCTTTACGCTGAAGGCATAAAAATACTCGTTAACTGGGCAAAACAGTTTGCCGACGTAACCGTTTGCGCACCCAAAACCGAGCAAAGCGCAAAAAGCCACTCTTTAGAGATAAGAAAATCATTTGAAATAACAAAGGTTGACCTTTTTGAGGGTGTTGAAGCATATATGGTCGATTCCACCCCAGCAGACTGCGTAAGATGGGGTATAGTTGGGCTTGGTAGGACTTATGATTTAGTGCTTTCAGGCATAAATAAGGGCTTTAACCTCGGCAACGACACTCTTTATTCGGGTACTCTTGCAGCAGCGAGTGAAGCCGTTGCAAACGGACACAAGGCGATTGCGCTTTCCACCTATTATTATAGTTTTGAAGGCGTTGAAAAGGGCCTTGATATGGTTAAGGAATATTTTGATAAGCATAACCTTTTAGCCCTTTGCCCATTATACAACGTAAACATACCTTTTGAGAAAAAGGATATAAAAATTACGCGTAAGGGCTTGTTCTATTACCACGATATTTTTGTTGAAGACGGCAAAAATATGTATAAGCAATATACTGACTTTAAGTATGAGCTAACAGATGATTTAGGCATTGACTATAATGCTGTTATGAGCGATTTTATTTCAATATCCCCTTTTAGTATTG
>JAZTYT010000089.1:0-4892 GCA_045637045.1 Christensenellaceae bacterium
AAAAAAAGCCCTTTAAAGGGCAGAGTGGGGTGAGTAGATTAAGCCATTGCATTAACTCTTTTAGCAAAACCTGACTTCTTATTAGCAGCAGTGTTGATGTGCATTCTACCAGCACTTACAGCTTGGTCAAGAAGTTTAGAAGTTTCTCTTAAAAGTTCTTGCGCTTTAACCTTGTCACCGCTTTCGATTGCAGCGTTAAGCTTTCTGATAGAAGTTTTAACTTCTGCAATAGCACTTCTGTTTCTAGCATTCTTTAATTCAGTAACGAGTACACGTTTTTTAGCGGATTTAATATTTGGCACGATAAACTCTCCTTATGTATTCCAACGCCGTTTAGCGCTGGGGATATTTTTGACTTTTAATATTTTAGCATATTAAAATATATTTTGCAAGGATTTTTCACGATTTTTTATGTTTTTATTTAACCTTTTACAACTTTTTTCGAATAATTGTATTATTTTTAAGGGTTAAAGCTACGGTTTATTGATAACGTAAAATTACAAAGGTTTAAAATGCTTGATTTTATCAACGTTTATGCCGTTTTATGGTAAGTTTTAAAAGGGTTATCCACAGTTTTCCACAACGCTAACACTAATCCGATAAAGCCGTATTTGATTTAGATTAAACTAAAGAGTAAACACCTAAAAACACTGATAAAATACCAAATAATAAATAACTAAAAATTTGCAATATGTAAAATACGGCTCAATTTAATCACTTTTAAGACTTATTTTAGCGCCCCCATTGTGGATAACTCACAGTAATCCGTTGTTGTGCTTGTTGTTAGCTTAAAGCGAGACGTTGTCATCCTGAGCCCTGCTTGGCAGGGCGTCGGGATCCCCTAAACTTTCCTGATAACCTAATGAGAATTAAGTAGGGATCCCTTAAACAACTCTTTAGTTGAGTAAACGCCTTAATTTCCCCCCAAATTTTGCAAAATCTTGGGAAACCTGACCACCGAAAACCACTCGCTGACCACTTTACGACCACTTTTGTCCCAAAATAGGTAATTTTCACCTTAAATTACGCATAAAACGGCTTTTAGCCGTTTTTTTATTTTTTCGCGCAAAGAAAATCGCACAAATGTTCTAATATTTTTACTAAAAAAAATTTAAAAATTTTTATAAAAAATAGGTCAAAGTGGTTGCAAGTGGGCAAGTTTTGTGCTATAATGATGTTGCAATAAAAAAGTAGGGGGCAAAAAACCGTGTTTTTCGGAACTTATTTCCACCAAATGGACGCAAAAAACAGAATAAGAATTCCGGCTAATTTCGGTAAGGAGCTTTCTTCAAGATACGTGGTCGGCAAGTCTTCGATTGACGGGGCGTTGGCGATTTACACGCTTGAAGGCTTCCAAAAGGTTTCTAAAAAGAAACATTCCCCATTTAATGCAAAGGCTGAAATGGCGTACACCTTGTTCTTCGGTTCTTATTTTGAAGTTGAAGAAGACGCATACGGCAGGCTACAGATAACGGATGCAATCAGAAAGATTGTTCCACTTGAAAAGGAGCTTGTTTCAATCGGTGCTGACGACCATATTAACTTAATGAGCCGTAGTCGTTTTGAACGTATCCAACAAGAGCTATCATTTGAAGAAGCTTTGGATATTCTTGACGAACAGGCTTCAAAGAGTGAAAGCTAATGGAATTTAAACACATATCCGTAATGCTTGAAGAATGCATTGACGGTTTACAACTTAAAGATGGTGGCGTGTATTTTGACGGCACTTTTGGTGGTGGCGGACACACGCGTGAGATTTTAGAAAGAAAAAACACCAGGGTTATCGCAACCGATTTAGATACAACGGCATTAAAAAACGCTGATAAAATCAAAGAAAAGTTTGGTGACAAACTTATCACGGTGCACGATAACTTTAAAAACTTTAATAAAATATCCGATGATTTAAACGTTGATTTGTACGACGGAATATTGCTTGACTTGGGCGTTTCAAGTTACCAACTTGACGAGCGCAGTCGTGGGTTTAGTTATTTAGGGGAAGGGGAGCCTTTAGATATGAAAATGAACCCGGAAGGCAGTTTCTCTGCGTACGACGTTGTAAACGGTTACGATGAAAAGCAGTTAAGCCGTGTTTTATGGCTTTACGGTGAAGAAAAATTCCACCAACAAATTGCAAGAAATATTGTAAAAGAAAGACAGACAAACCCGATTGTCACTTGCGGTCAGCTTTGTAATATAATTGATAAATCAATTCCAGCCAAATTCAAGCACGACGGTCATCCTGCAAAAAGGACGTTCCAGGCCTTAAGGATAGAAGTTAACGGCGAACTTGACGGGCTTTACGAAGCAATAATCGAAATGGGCAGTCGCCTTAAAAAAGGTGGTAGGCTTGCGGTTATAACCTTCCACTCATTAGAAGATAGAATAGTTAAAAACGCATACAAGTATTTAGAAACAGACTGTATTTGCGATAAAAATTTACCCGTTTGCGTATGCAACAAGCGTAAAATGGTAAAAATTATAACCGCAAAACCCTTGCTTTCGGGGACTGAAGAGCTGGACCGTAACCCCAGGGCAAAGAGTGCAAAATTAAGAGTTTGCGAAAGGGTATAACCAATAAAATTCGGTAGGCAAGAATATTTGACGAGGAGCATCAATAGTATATAATGAATAACAGATATGATAATTCCTCCCAAAGGTATAGCCAAACTGGTTATGCAACGCCGGAGTTTGAAAATAATAATCAATACAATTCAAGGGCAAGAAAGGGCTTTGCTGATAGTTTAGAAAGCCAATTTTACTATGAAAGTCCGTCTGCCACCTTTAATAAAGAAGACGATTACGCGCCAAATTCATACGCATACGAACAAGAAAAGGCTCAAGCTGACTATAACGTTTATGATTCAGCATCATACCGTGAAGCCGCAAGAGAAGCCACTTTAAACGAACGTTACGCTGAAAATAACGCGCGCCAAAGAGAATATTACAGCGAAGACAACTCAATGGATTACACAACCGAAGATTCTTATCCAAGCCAAACCACTATGCAGTTTAGCGATAAGGAGCTCCGTGCAAACCCATTTGAAGATTTCAGACCAAAGAACGAAGACGCAATCGACAAGCAATATAAAATCAACACAAAGGGTAAAGTGTTAATAGCAGTTTACGCTTTAGTTGTTGCTACCGTTTTTGCGCTTATTATTCTTAACACAAGGCTTTTAAAGACGATGAACGCTTCATACGTTGAAAAACAACAACAGGTTGAACTTTTACAAGAAGAAGTTACTTCTTTAAACGCGCGCCTTGAATACGTTTCATCAGACGCTGTTATCGAAGATAAAGCTGCAAACCAACTCGGTATGGTTAAAGCTGATAAATAATCAATTAGATTTCAACTTCATTTTTTAATTCCTTCATACAAAAGAGATTTTTTTGTTAGCAAAAGGCTAATAATTAAATCTCTTTTTTGTTTGCTTTTTTAAAGGCTTTAGCGTGAAAAAGCCTTGTATAGGGGACAAAACAATTAAACAATTTTCATTGACGGTTTTACGAAAGCGGTTATTTGTGTGTTTTACGGCGATAACTTTGGTTTTTCTTGTAATTTTGGGCCGTCTTTTTTATTTGGAAGTTATATCTTCAAGCGCTCTGCAAAAAAAGGCAATCGACCAATGGACAAGGGAACTACCTTTAAAGGCAAGCCGTGGCGAGATTTTGTCTTCAAACGGTACGCCACTTGCCACAAACAACTCAAGCTTTGCCGTTTACGTGCGCACGCGCCAGGTAACAAACCCTGAAAAGGTTGCAAGCGTTTTAGCGCAGGTTTTTGGCGTTGACGAGCAAAAATTATTAGATAAAATGCGAAAAAAAGCCACGTCTGAAATTACCGTTAAGCGTCAGGTTGACCGTCAAAGCATACTCGAGCTTACAAAATACGACCTTGACGGGGTTTATTATTCTGTGGATAACACCCGTTATTATCCTTATAACCAACTGCTTTGTAGCGTGTTAGGTTATACCAACCTTGACGGCAACGGCCAAACGGGGCTTGAGCTGTATTACGATAAATATTTAAAGGGCGTTGACGGTGAAGTTTTATACGAAGCCGACTTAACGGGTAAGGAAATTGAAGGCAAAACGCCCTCTTACGTTCCTGCAGTTGACGGGCTCAACGTCGTCACCACCATTGATTTGGAAATACAACAGCTCGTTGAATCGGCTTTGGAGCGCGCTTATCAAACCTACTCGCCCAAAAGCTGTTCCTGTTTGGTTATAGACCCGCAAAACGGCAAGGTTTTGGCAATGGCAAACCTGCCCAGCTTTGACTTAAACGCGCCCCCACGCGACGACGTTGAAAGGCTAAACGCCTTATCACGCAACGGTTTAGTGGTCGATTGTTACGAGCCGGGCTCAACCTTTAAGGTGGTAACGGCGCTTGCAAATATCAATCAAACGCTAAAAGGCGACCAAAACGCAAAAGCGCTCGACTACGTTTACTCGTCAAACCGTTACCGTGAGCTTGCAGGCGGAAGAATAAAATGCTGGTCAGACCACAAAAGCGGCAAGCACGCAAACCAGACTTTAGCGCTTGCGCTAAATAACAGCTGTAACCCTTGCTTTACCGATATAGCCTTATCGCTTGGCACGAAAACCTTTTATAGCTACGTAAAAGCGCTTGGTTTTGGCAAAAAAACGGGTATTGACTTTCCTGGTGAAGCGTCGGGTGTGATTATCCCCGAAAATTCCGTTAAAATAGGCGATTTAGCCCGTATTGGCTTTGGCCAAAGCGTTTCGGTAACGCCAATCCAGCTTGCAATGGCTGTAGGGGCGGCGGTCAACGGTGGCAACTATTACAAGCCGTATATCGTGGATAAGATAACCACGGCTGACGGCAAGGTAAGTCGGAGGCCAAGCCGGTCTTAGGAAGACAACATCAT
>JAZTYT010000090.1:0-3192 GCA_045637045.1 Christensenellaceae bacterium
CTTGCAATTAAATGGCTTTGGGTTAAACTAATATTCGGGTCTGCCAAAATGTGAATATCAACGTAAATTTTATTACCGAAAACACGCGTTTTGATTGAGTCAATACCCAAAACGCCGTCTTGTTTGCTCGCGCAAGCTGAAATTTCATTTTCCATTTCCTCACTGCAGGCGCTGTCAACCATTTTATTTATAGCGTCTTTAAAAATATCGTAAGAAGCTTTAACGATGAAAACGCAAATTACCAAGCTTGCAACACTATCCATAAGTGGATATCCAAGCCTTGCCCCGATAATACCAATTAACGCGCCGATTGAAGATAGCGCGTCGCTACGGTGATGCCACGCATCGGCCATAAGCGCGCCCGAATCGTATTTGCGTGCGTAAAATCTCGTGTACCAGTACATTGCTTCCTTTGAAAGTATAGAAACTACGGCTGCAACCAGGGCTAAAATACCCGGTATAGCAATAGCTTGAGTGCTTTTAGACGAAAGCTTTTCTATTGCTGAATGCCCGATAAACAACCCGCAAACAAGCAATATTACCGCTAAAACTATTGCTGCAACGCATTCTAAACGCTCGTGCCCGTAGGGGTGCTGTTTATCCGACTTTTTATTGGCAAGCTTTACGCCGATAATGACTATGATACTGCTAAAAACGTCCGAAGCCGAGTGTATTGCGTCGCTTATCATTGCGCCCGAGTTGGCGATTATACCTGCTATTATTTTAAAAACCGACAAAATAGAGTTGCCGATAATACTTACAAGTGAAACCTTAACGGCAGTTGCTTCAAATTGCTGGTTAATATTTTTTGGTTTTGTTTGTCTTCCCATAAAAATCTCCCAAAGAGTATTTTATGCTCTCGCGGTTTATATCCGTGTATAAAAAAAGCCCACGGTATCAGCCGAAATAACGTACTGTCCCGTGGGGTAAAAACCACTGTTACCGAGGTAACCCGACTCCAAGCCCAAGGCTTTGGTCTGATCAGTTTGTACTGTAGCTAAATGCAGTGCAAAGAGCCATTTTATTATACTTTTTTGCTACAGCGTTGTCAAGTGTTTTGATACGGATATTATATAATACGTAACCTGACGCAGTTTTTGCTAATAAAGTAAAGGCGCACCCACGGTGCGCCTTTAAAAATATATCTATTATTAAACGATAATGTTAACGAGTCTTTCAGGGATAACGATAACCTTTTTGATTTGCGCGCCTTCTAAAAGTGCGATTACGTTTGCGTCCTGTAAAACTGCTTGTTCAATTTCAGCCTTGTTAAGTGACTTTGAAAGCACTAAACGTGTTTTAAGCTTGCTGTTTACTTGAACTGCATACTCAATTTGGTCTTTAACCGTCTTTGCAGGGTCGTAAACTGGGTATTCTTCCTTGAAAACCGAAGTCGTATTGCCAAGCTTTGACCATAATTCTTCAGCAAAGTGTGGTACGCAAGGTGCTAAAAGTTTAACTAAAACTTTAACGCAATCCTTTAAAAGCTTGTTGTTTTTGGTTGGTAAAGCTTCGTACTTTGTTAAAGCGTTTACGCATTCCATAAGTCTTGCGATTGCAGTATTGAAAGAGAAAACGTCCATATCCCTGTCAACTGATTTTACGGTGTTGTGTAAAACGTATTCAACTTCCTTTTCGTTTGCGCCGTAAACGTCTTGCCCATCGTCGTTTAAGGAAACGGTCTTTTCAAACAATCTTTCAACACGGTCCAAGAATTTTGCAACCGACTTAATACCGTCGTCAGACCAAGGACCACCTTCGGTGTAGTTAAAGCCGAATAAAAGATAGAGCCTAAATACGTCCGAGCCGTATTCGTTTACGTAAACGTCAGGCATAACTACGTTGCCCTTGGACTTACTCATCTTGTTACCGTCAGGCCCTAAAATTACGCCTTGGTGAACGAGTGACGTAAACGGTTCGTCAAAGTTAAGATAACCCATATCACGCAATGCTTTAGTGATAAATCTTGCGTATAAAAGGTGCATACAAGCGTGTTCAGCGCCACCGATGTATTTATCAACAGGAAGCATTTTATTGATGATTTCGCTGTCGAAAGCTTTTTCAGGGTTGTTAGCGTCAGCGTATCTTAAGAAATACCAGCTTGAGCAAACGAAGGTATCCAACGTGTCGCTATCACGGAGCGCAGGCTTGCCACATTTTGGACAGGTTGTGTGCATAAAACCGTCGTGTTTAGCAAGTGGTGACTTTCCGTCAGGCTTAAACTCAACGTCGTAAGGGAGCTTAACTGGTAAATCTTCGTAAGGCACTGCAACGTCGCCACAGTGTGGGCAGTGGATAATTGGGATTGGCGCACCCCAATAGCGTTGGCGTGAAACAAGCCAGTCGCGTAAGCGATAGTTAACTTTTTTGCAAGCCAAACCGCTTTCGGCAAGCTTTTCAACGATAGCAAGCCTTGCTTGTTCGCCGAATAACCCGTCAAATTCGCCACAGTTTACAAGCGTGCCGTCTTCGGTGTAAGGTAAAACCGTTTCATCCTTGCCGTCGCTGATAACCTGTGTGATAGGGTGGTTGTATTTTTGCGCGAAACCAAAATCGCGTTCATCGTGTGCAGGTACGCCCATAACAGCGCCCGTGCCGTAGCTATATAAAACGTAATCGGCAACCCAAATCGGTACTTTTTTGCCGTTTGCAGGGTTGATTGCGTAAGCGCCTGTGAAAACGCCAGTTTTTTCACGGTCAGACGATAATCTTTCAATTTCGTTTGCCTTTGCAGTTTGTTCAACGTAAGCTTCAACCTGTGCCTTTTGTTCAGCCGTCGTTAACTCCTTAACCAATGGATGTTCAGGCGCAAGCACAACGTAAGAAACACCGAAAATCGTATCGATTCTCGTGGTGAAAACCTTGAATTCACAGCCGTTTTCCGTTTTGAAGATAACTTCAGAGCCAACCGACTTACCAATCCAGTTCTTTTGCATAAGCTTGGTTTTTTCAGGCCAGTCAAGCTTGTCGATGCAGGTTAAAAGCTCTTCGGCGTAGTCGGTGATTTTCAAGAACCATTGGGTTAAGTTTTTCTTGATAACCTGTGAACCGCATCTTTCGCATTCGCCACCGATAACCTGTTCGTTTGCGAGCACGGTTGAGCAGGAAGGACACCAGTTAACAGGCGCTTCCTTACGGTAAGCAAGACCCTTTTCAAAGAGCTTTAAAAATACCCATTGTGTCCATTTATAG
>JAZTYT010000091.1:0-3371 GCA_045637045.1 Christensenellaceae bacterium
GAAATTAGCGTGGTTGCCGAAAGCAGTTCGGTTAAACGCTTTAACCTGATAAAGTAGGCGCTGCACAACAAGCGTGGTTGTATAAATAATATGCGTTCCTTATATATTATATAGGGGCGTTTTTTTATGCAGGATGTTTTAAGCGTTTTGTTAATACTCGGCGGTATTGCCGTTTTTTTGGTGGGGCTAAAGCGTCTTGCTGAAAATTTTACGTCAATTATTGGCGCTCGGCTTGAAAGGGTAATCAAAAAAGCGTCTAAAAGCAGTGGGCTTTGTACGGTTATCGGGGCTGCTGCGTCGGGGCTGGGGCAAGGCTCGGCGGCGGTTAATATGATTGCAGTTTCACTCGTTGACGGCAATATTTTGTCCTTTAAAAGCGCGTGCGCCTTAATTGTTGGTACTAACGTTGGCACAACGCTTACCGCCCAGCTTGTTGCCCTTACGATTGACAGGGATATGTTGGTTGTAGCTATTGCTTCGCTCGTTGCCTTTTTAGGGGTTATTTTAGAGCTTTTATCCAATAAAAAGCTTAAAGCGACGGGTAAAATTTTAAGTGGGCTTGGGCTTATATTTATCGGCATAAATTTGATGACTACGTTTACAAAATGCCTGTATGACTGCGATTGGTTTAAGGGGCTGTTTTTGGTCAAAAGTCCGCTTATAGTACTGTTAAACGGCTTTTTTATTACGGCTATATGCCAAAGCTCGTCGGTTATAACAAGTATGTTAGTCATCTTAACTGCAGGGGGTGTGATTGATTTATCCCAAGCAATTTATATGATTTTAGGCGCAAACGTAGGCTCTTGCGTAATCGTTATTTTTGCGTCAAGCGCTTTGGGTGCAGGCGCTAAAAAGACGGCTCTTTTTAACCTTGTCTTTAATGCGCTTGGTGCTATCTTGGGTTTTATTATAATGGTTATTTTCGGCAATAAATTATGCCCGCTTTTAGAAAAAACTGCTACCACAAAAAGTGGGGCTGTTGCAAATTTTCACACGGCGTTTAATATAGCTTCAGCCATTTTGGCGTTTCCGTTTTTAACTAAAATCACCAAGCTGACCGAGTGGCTTTACCGTTTAGACTTTCCGCTGAAAAGCCGTAAAAACAACAAACAAGGCTAAAAAATAAGGTTTAGCGCAAAAATTTTAAGCTTACGCTTAAAAAATTTAAGTAAAAAAAGTCGGTTCTAGAAAAATTTTAGTGATTTTCGTTAAAATTTTAACAAAACGACATCAAAGGTGCAAAGGTTTAGCCGTATAGAATTGACAAAAGGTACAAGGTAGGGTATAATTAGTATCAACTAATTATATATCACGTATTTTAGGTGGTGCAAAATGGAAAATTTTTCAGACAATATATTAGTTTTAGATGAACAGGAAAATCAAGACGTAAAAACCGTTCAGCCTACGGTTGAGCCTTTATCTGTCGGCGTTTTAGACGTGGCGGAAGAAATAAAACCTATTGAAGCTTTATCTACCGTGGGAGAGAGCACGGAAATCCAGCCTTTAGTTAGTAATGAAGCCTTGCCGATTGATGAATTTACTCCAATCGACGAGCCTACCGACTCAATTGCCGTTGAAGAGCACGCACAAACCCAGCCTTTAACCACAGCCGAAGCCGAACGAATTGAAGTTACAACCGACGCAAGCTCTTCAGCTATAACGGGCGCGTTAAGTGAAATTGAAGTGCCCGAGCCACCACACGTTCCCGAAATCGGAACGGTCGGTTATCGTGACGGCAAGCCTTCGCCAATAGTCCCCGACGATTTTGAAGGCCAAACCAAGCTGGTTACTATTATTCGTAAAAAATCACTCGCAGGTGTTTTTGCAAACTTTAAAGTTTATATTGACGGTGTTTGCGTTTGTGACCTTAAAAACGGGCATCAGCAAAGCTTTAGGCTCAATTTTGACGCGCACGAATTAAAGATTTTGCCTTCGCCAGATGAGTTTACTGACCCAGTTATTATTCCTATCGGTGCAAAGCCAAGGACTTACGTCGTGTCAATAAGCGGTGCGATTGACGGCAACGCGGAAATTAAGATTGAAGAAGAGCATCCGCTATAATTCACGCTTTAATTTACTTGATTTGGGGGAAATATGAGTAATTTTACAGATAAAAAGCTTGGGTTCGGGCTTATGCGCCTTGAAGAAAAAGACGGGCAAATCGACCTTGAAAAGTTAATACCACTCGTTGATAAATTCATTGAGTCGGGTTACAGCTATTTTGATGCGGCTTACGTTTATAAGGGGGCGGAGGTAGCCTTCAGAGAAGCCGTTGCAAAGCGCCACCCAAGGGATAAATACACTATCGCAACAAAGCAGGCAACCTGGCTTTTGTCGGATACCTTTAGCGCACAACAGATGTTTGATGAGCAGCTTGAACGCTTGGGTGTTGAATACATTGACTATTATCTTTTACACAGCCTGCAAAATTCACGCATGGAAAGTATCAACGCCTTTGATAGCTTTGCCTTCGGTCAACAGCTTAAAAAACAGGGCAAAATAAGGTATTTTGGCTTTTCATTTCACGGTGGGCCAGAGCTTTTAGATGAGCTTTTAACAAAATATCCGTTTGTTGACTTTGTTCAGCTTCAAATAAATTACACCGACTGGGATGACGATACGATTTTAGCCGGCGCAAACTATGAGGTTTCGCTAAAGCACGGTAAGGATATTATCGTTATGGAGCCTGTTAAGGGTGGCATTTTAGCAACGCCAAAGCAAGAGGCTATTGATGTTTTCAAGGCGCTTGGCAATAAAAGCCCGTCATCATACGCCTTCCGCTTCGTTGCGGGCTTAAAGGGGGTTAAAATGGTGTTATCGGGCATGAACAGTATGGCGCAAATGGTTGATAACATCGCTACATTTGATAATTTAGAGCCGCTTAACGATACCGAAGCAGGTGCTTTAAAAAAGGTTAACGATATCTTCCGCAACACTCCGGTTGTGTCTTGTACGAACTGTCGTTATTGCGTTGAAGGTTGTCCGCAAGCGATACGCATACCTGATATTTTTAAGGCGTATAACTCGGTGCTTACCTTTGGTGATCACAACCGCCCGCATTGGTATTACAACGCTCTTGTGCGTGAAGGTAGCGGCTTAGCATCGGCGTGCATTGGCTGTGGCGCTTGTGAGGGGGCTTGTCCTCAACACATTGAGATTATTGAACGGCTCAAAGAGTGTGCGAAGATTTTTGATAAGTAATATTAAGCATATTATAGCAATACGTTTAGCGTTTAATTTTGGTTTTTGGCCTTAATTTTAAGGCGTAAGGAAACTATGGGAAAAATTAGGAACTTTATTCAACAACCAACCCTTTTGGGTGAAATAATAAGATTCCTTTTAGTGGGTGGGGTGTCAACCGTGGTTGACTT
>JAZTYT010000092.1:0-7457 GCA_045637045.1 Christensenellaceae bacterium
TAGTACTTGTTACGGTTTGCTAAAAGCTCGTGACGGGTGCCTTGCTCAATAATTTTACCGTGTGATAAAACGATAATTTTATCAGCGTGGTGAATTGTTGAAAGCCTGTGCGCAACCATAAGCATCGTGCCGATATTCATCATCTTTTCAAGTGAGTTTTGAATCAAAAGCTCTGTTTCGGTGTCAATATTTGCAGTGGCTTCGTCTAAAATCATAACCTTTGGTTTATGGATAATAGTGCGCGCAAAGGATAAAAGCTGGCGTTGACCCGCCGAGAAGTTATTACCACGTTCTCTTACCGGCTCGTCAAGGCCTTTTTCCAAACGGTTGATAAAGTGGTCAGCATTAACGTATTTACAAGCCGACATAACTTCGTCGTCACTAACGTTTTCAAGCCCTAACAAAATGTTGCTCCTTATCGTGCCAGAGAACAGGAAAACGTCCTGAAGCATTTGGCCAAAGTGTTTTCTAAGCGATGAAATTTTAATCTTCTTGATATCAATGCCGTCAAGCAAAATTTGACCTTTTTGACATTCATAGTTACGGCAAATCAAAGATAAAATGGTAGTTTTGCCAGAGCCCGTTGAACCAACGAAGGCAACCGTTTGTTTAGCGTCAATCTTAAAGGAAACTCCCTTTAAAACCCATTCGTCAGGGATATATGAGAACCAAACGTCCTTAAACTCAATTTCACCTTTAACTTCGGTAAGCTCGATTGCGTCTTCGCTATCTACTATAGTGGATTTGATATCCATAATAGAGAATACCTTTTCAGCGGAAGCAAATGCTGACTGGAGCCAGTTAAACTGCTCTGCCAAGCTTTGGATTGGGTTAAAGAATTTAGAGATATAAAGGTTAAAGATAACTATGGTTTGCGCTGTAATGTGTTGGCCTAAAAACTTAACGTTGTCTAAATGCCCCATACAGCCAAGGTAGAAAAGGCATAGCAAGGTGCTTATATAAAGCATATAGACCAAAGGTCTAAAGATACCGAATACAAGAATTTGCGATTCTTTTGCTTTGCCTAAATCATCACTCTTTTTCTTGAAATCGCGCATTTTTTCACGTTCACGATTGAAAATTTGCGTAATTTTAATACCCGAAAGGTTTTCAGATAGGAAGGTGTTTATGTCGGTAGTACGGTCTTTAACGCGTCTGTATGCACGGCGTGAAAACTTTCTGAAAATAACCGTGAACAGCACCACGAACGGAACGAAGCATAAAACCACAAGGGTAAGGAAATAGTTTACGCAAAGCATCGCTATTAAAATACCGATGATAATAAAGCAGTTTTTAACAAGGTTTACAAGTAAGTTTGTAAACATCATTGAAATTGCGTTAGTGTCGTTTGTTACCCTTGTTACGAGCTTACCAACGGGGATTTCCGTTAACTGCCCGTGTGCTAAATTTTCGATATGGGTAAAAGCGTCTTCCCTAAGGTCTGAAATTATCCTTTGCCCTGTTTTTTGCAAGATGATTGCCTGCAAATAGGTACAACCTAACGAGAATAAAAGTATGCTTGCATATACTGCGATACCGATAAACAGTTTTTTAAGCTCAAAGTCAACCTTGATAAGCTCTTCAAGCTCACCGATAACAAGCGGAGCTACGATATCGTAAGCGATTGAGAATAAAACCAAAAGGCCAACGAATAAAAACCTGTTTTTATAAGGCTTTGCATAGTTGACAAGGCGTTTAAAAATATCCCCGTCCTTCATATGTCTTTCAAAGCCGATTGCAGTCTTTTTATCCTTTATCGTTGCGTAAGCAATGATAAGTATAGTTGCAATTACGCCCAAGATAGCGCCAAGAATTAAAATTGGAAGATAGTCACCCATTAGTTGTTACCCCCTTCTTCATCTTCAAGGCGTTGAAGTTCAACCATCTTGCGATAGCTTTCGCAACTTTCAACAAGCTTATCGTGCGCGCCAACCGCCACGATGCGCCCGTCTTCAACGTAAATAATTTTATCCATTTTTTCAACGGTGGTAATCCTGTGCGCGATAAGTAGCGTGGTTTTACCCTGACGTGATTTTTGCAGGTTATCTAAAATAACGCGTTCGGTTTTTGTGTCAACTGCCGAAACGGAGTCGTCTAAAATAAGTATCGGGGAATTCCTAATAAGCGCACGCGCAATAGAAATTCTTTGCTTTTGCCCGCCTGAAACGGTTACGCCACGTTCACCAAGCATAGTTTGATAACCCTTGGCAAATTCGCTGATATTACCGTGGATATCGGCAAGCTTTGCGTTTTCTTCAACCGTTGCGTGGTCGATTTCATCAAAAGCAAAGCCAATGTTGTTCTCTATCGTGTCCGAGAACAAGAAGTTATCCTGTGGAACGTAAGCACACGCACGGCGAACTGATTCTATAGTGATACCGTTAACGTCGTGACCGTCGATAAATAACGTGCCGTCTTCAACGTTGTAAATACGCAAAATCAAATCAACGATAGTGGTCTTGCCTGCGCCCGTTTTACCAACGATACCAACGCTTTCGCCTGCGTTGATTTTAAAGGATAAATCTTCAAGCACGTTAAACTCACCGTCGGGGTAAGCAAAGCTTAAGTTTTTAAACTCGATTGTACCCTGCGTGATTTCAACGGCTTTAGCCGTTTCTTTATCGGTTACCGTTACCGGAGAGTCTAAAAGCTCGGTTATACGCTTTAAGGAAGCCTTCCCGCGGGAAGTTTTTTCAATTAGCATTGAAATTGCCATAACTGGCCATACGATTGAGTTGAAGTAGCCGATATATTCCATAAGCTGACCAACGTCAAACTTGTCTTCGTGCACCAGATACCCACCGTAGCCGATGATGATGCAAATTACCGATTCAACTAAAAGCGTAATTAAAATATGTAGTAAGGTTGAAACCTTTGTGTACGTTACGTTTGCCTTTTCGTGCTCCTTGTTAAGCTTTTTGAAAGCGCAAAGCTCCACAAGCTCCTTAACGAAGGCTTTAATAACGGCAATACCCGAAAAGCTTTCCTGTGCAAAGTCAGATAGCTTTGAAAAAGCTGCTTGACGCTCGTCCCACTTTTTCTCCATATTTTTACCCACGATTGCGCCGATTGCAAGCAAAATACCTAAAGGTATAAGGGTTAAAAGGGTTAAAAATTGGTCCATACGCCACATCTTTACAAGGGCAAGCCCACCTAAAAACAAAGCGTCGAAAAACATTAAAACACCGTCGCCAAAGCACTCATTAATCGTGTCAAGGTCGTTGGTGTATAAGCTCATTAGGTTACCAACTTTGTTTACCTGATAATACTCTTGCGAAAGCCCTTTGCTGTGGTTGAACATCTGGTTACGGAGATTTGTTTCAACCTTAATGCCCGCACCAAAAAAGCAAATACGCCATAAAAACCTGCCGACGCACATTACCACGATAACGACAATCATAGGTAAGCAAATATGGTTTAACAAAACGTTTTTATCAAAAGGCACTATTTCACCATTGATTTCAACCACGCCTTCGTTAACCCCATTGATTACCATACGGTAAAATTCCGGCACTTTAAGCTGGAAAAAGTCAACCAAAATAAGCGCAAGCAGGCCAAGTAAAAGCATGTGCGCGTATTTCAAGTAGAATTTGTTAATGTATCTTCCGAAAATCATACTGGGTTTCCCCTTAAAAATTTATACCTTGGTAAGACGGCAAAAGCCGTGCCTTTTCACAGGTGACTTAGTTAATTATCTTATAATTAGCCTTTAAAGTCAAGAATTTTACCATTATATTACAATATTGTAATATACTTTGATAAAATTTTTTTCACACCAAGCTCATTTAATTTAAACCATTGACAAAGCACGTAATTTTTGATACAATAAATTATAGATTTTATAAGGGACAAAAACTATGCAAAAAACTACCGTTAAAATTAAAAAGTTGGGCAATAGGGCGATTATCCCCACTTACGGCTCGGTTTATTCAGCCGGGGCTGACTTGTATTCAGCGTCAGATGACACTGTTATTTTACCAAACCAGTCGCGTCTTATTAGCACACAAATTGCAATAGAAATCCCACAAGGCTACGTTGGGCTTATTTATGCAAGAAGTGGTTTAGCAACCAAAAAAGGTCTTGCGCCTGCAAACAAGGTTGGTGTAATAGACAGCGACTACCGTGGCGAGCTTTTGGTATGCTTACATAACCACTCAAACGAGCCACAAACGGTTTTATCGGGCGAAAGAATCGCCCAGCTTGTAATAACCCCCTATCTAACCTGCGACTTTGCCGAGTCTAATGAGCTTTCAGACACGGCGCGTGGTCAAGGTGGCTTTGGCTCAACGGGTACTAAATAATTATTATAACTAAACACAATTTTTAAGGCGATTATTTGCGTAAAAAATGCAGATAATCGCCTTATAGCTTGACTTTTATTAAATTTATTAACCTAAAACAATATCAGCTACGGCTTTAATTTGACAGCCGTCAAATAAATAATTTGCCTGTGGTACGATATCCTGTGGGGACGTTTCCGTTTTAAAATACACGGTATCAATCCCCATTTTTTTTGCGCCTTGAATATCGCAAATCGGATCGTTACCCACCATAAGCGTTTTAGTTGTATCTAAATGATACTTTTTTATAGGTAGTTCAAAAAAGCGTTCCGACGGCTTTGAAACTGCCCAGTCCGACGATATAAATATATCGTCGAATAACTTGTATAAACCTAAAAGCTTAAGCTCGTAAATAGTGAAAAGCGCTTGCGCGTTTGACAAAAGATAAATCTTAACGCCACTTTCTTTAAGCTTTTTTAACGCTTCAATAACCCCGTCGTAAGCCTTTAGTTTTATAGTTGAAAGCTGTCTGAACTTTACGGCGACTTCGGTTATAATATGCTTTGTGGCAACGACGCTTTTTTGTGAAAACAAAACCTTAAAAACCTTGTATAAGTCTGGCTCAAAAAACTCGTCCTGCCCTACAAACTCGTTTTTAACTATCCTTAAGTATTCGTCACGAAGCTCTTCAGGCCCGTATTTTGCACCCTTTGAAGAGTAAATTGTTGCAACGCCCTGCCAAAAGCTTAAGGGCGATTCATCGGTCAAAATATCTACAAGCGTGCCGTAAAGGTCAAAAATTACGTTTTCGTACTTCATACACGCTTTATTTTGCCCAGCCACCGCTTGCGATAAAGTCTTTTAATAAATCCCTTGCGTAAACGTTTGGCAATCTTTCAATTACGGTTATGTTGTTCCAAGAATAAAAGGCCGTGTAACTATCAACGATGATATAGTAATAATTACTGCTTACTATATTGTCACAAAGGTTGCCGTTTTTTGCACAGGTGTAAGTTGACTTTTCAAGGAAGTTCGACTTTAGGTCAGAGCCCCTGATTTTACCTAAAATAAGGTCGTTATCAAATGGTAACAGCGCAAAAATATCAGCGTAAGTCACGTTACCTGCATACAAATTGTAAGGCGTGCGCGTTTTTAAGTAACCACCACCCAAAACGATTTGGTAATCATCGCCCCAGGTTGCGTTACCGATTTCCAAATAAAGATCGGCAACTTTTTGTACGACTTCGCTATCGTCACGATATGATTTGTTATAGCCTAAAACGTCGTTATAAGGGTCGCTTGTAGGGAAGTATTTATCCATAAGCTGGTCAACGATAGGGTCGTCAGCTATAGAACTACTGCTGTACGCACTATTGTTAAGATACGCCGCGTTGGTAACTTTAACCGTATCCTTTGTCTTGTCAACGACGAAGCGTGCATAGCTTATCGCCTTATTGTAACCGCCGCCCTGAATATGGTAAACACCGTATTGGTCGGTCTTTTTATAACTGCTGTGGCTGTGACCTTCAAAAACGATATCAACGTAGCCCTTGCCACTATTTTTATTGGAAAGCACCGTGTCGTAGCCGTCGCCATAGCCTTCGTGCAGGCTGTAAACAACGATATCACAGCCTTCAACGTCTCTTAAACGCTTTGCTTCGGCTTGAACCAAGCTTGTCAAAGCACTACCGTATTTAAAATATAAGTCGTTAGTAAATTCGCCGGAGATTGAACTCAAAACGTCGCCTATAGCACCGATAACGCCAATTTTTACGCCACCACGTTCAATAATAACAGACGGCTGACAATAGGTTGCAGGCTTGTCATTGACAAGTACGTTGATTGCTAAAAATGGGAATTCTGCAATCTCTGCGTTTTGTTCAATATAGCTACCGCCCCAATCGTATTCGTGGTTACCAAGCGTCATTGCTTCAAAGCCAACGTAGTTCATCCACTCTGTCAAAAGCGCACCCTTGTTGGAAGAAGATTCCACGCTCCCCTGCCACATATCGCCGGAAGATAATAAAACTTCGTGTGCGGAAGTGTCTTCATAACGCTCAAACATATATGTTGTAAACTCATCAACGCCCGGTTGGGAATCGCTATCTTCAAACATACCGTGCAAGTCGTTCATAACGTAAAAGTCAATGGTGACTACGCTTTCCTGCGTGTTTGAACCACTTTGCGTATTTGAACCGCTTTGGGTGCTTGAGCCACTATTAGTACTTGAACCGCTTTGCGTGCCCGAACTATTGCCACCAATACCCGTGCTTGAGCTTGAGTTGTTACCCGTACTTGAATTACCATCTATAACAACGATTTCACACGCGGTAATAAATAGCATTGAAAGTGCAAGCATTAAGCATAAAATAAGCTTGCTGATTTTTTTCATTTTGACACTCCTTTAGCTAAAAAACTGTAAATAAAAACGGAAATAACCATTATTATCCACGCCAAATAGCACGGATAAACGGCTTATAGGCCGACTTTTTACAATTTCAGCTTAAACAAAAAGCCTTTTTTAAGCAAAAATTTTATCTATAGTTAAGTATACATTTAATTGCGATTTTAGTCAAGCAAAAACCCACTAACGCCACGATTCCCCATAAAAAACCGATTACGGCTAAAACTGTGCAAGCAAAACGACCAAGTTTTATCACTTTTTACTTGAAAAACGCTTTTAAAACATAATTTTTACAAAATAAATGCAAAAAAACCTAAAAACATATTGACATTACTGATTAGTTAATTTATAATTATATATAGCGTGCGCAAATTAACAACGTAACGCGCGCAAGTTTACTTATGCAAATTTAAAGTCGGAGGATTTTTTAATGAAGAAGTTGACAATCGACGGCAATACCGCCGCAAGTCACGTAGCGTATGCTTTTTCTGAAGTAGCCGCTATCTACCCTATCACACCATCATCCCCAATGGCCGAAGTTGCTGACGAATGGGCAACAGCAGGCAGAGAAAACATGTTCGGCCAAAAGCTTCGCCTTGCAGAAATGCAATCTGAAGGCGGTGCAGCAGGCGCAGTACACGGTTCGTTAGCAGCAGGCTCACTTACCGTAACCTACACGGCAAGCCAAGGCTTATTGCTAAGTCGGAGGCCAAGCGGTCTTAGGAAGACAACATCATTTTTCAACTCCTTGGCTCACAGAACGACATGGCTAC
>JAZTYT010000093.1:0-2675 GCA_045637045.1 Christensenellaceae bacterium
GTTGACGCTAATATTTACTATAACAGCCAAGGCGAAGTTGATTACAACAGCGGTAGCGCATACCAAACCGGCTTTAAGTACGACAACTCTGACGAATCAAAGCTTTTCGTTGATATGCTTTATAACAGTAAGACTGAAGACTGGGCGACGAGCGATATGCTGTTTGGTACTACGGGTAACGTTTTCGGCGTAAACAGATATACAAACTATAAGATGCACGATTCAAGCTACTTAAAGCTTGTTATCAACGTTTTATCAATGACGCAAAACGGCGCTAAGGTTAAAATCACGATTAACTAAAAATTGATAAAAAGTGGCCTATAGGTCGATTATTAAACAAAAAAAGCACCCAACTTGGGTGCTTTTTTAATATTAAAATTTAGAAATATCAGGTGGTGTGATGAGCGTGTAGCTTTTGCTTTTTAAAAAGCTTGCAAGGTCTTTCTCGGTTTTTACGCGATGCTTTGTTTCAATGCCTAAAGCTGCAACCGTGTTTTCATTATGCGTGTCAGCGCCCGACGTTAAAATAAGCTCGGGGTGGCTTTTGCTAAACTCAACGGCCTTTAAATCGTCAACCTTTGGGTTGCCGTAATTATAAATTTCAATTCCGTCTATAAATTTTAGGTCAACAACTCGTGGATTGGTTACGTAATAGCGTGACCTAAACGGATGTGCTTGTATAATAACGCCACCGTTTTCACGCACAACCTTTGACCAAGCTTCAAGGCTTGCGCTTTTTAGCTGTGGGTTATCGTATAAAAGCCGTGGGGTTATTCCGTAACAGATAATTTCAAGCCCGTCGCCGATATGCTCTTCAACGGCAAATAACACGTCGATATCGTAACTTAAGGCGTGTTTTTTAAGTTCAAGGTAGTCGTCTTTATAAGCCTTAACAAAGTCGTGCCACGCCAAATCACGGTCGATACCCGTGTATCCGTTATAAAAATGGTTGGTGATAACTACGCCCTGATACCCACCGTTTTTAAGCGCCAAAATTAGTTGTTCGGGAGTCATTTGCGAACAAGCGCTACACGGTTTTGTGTGGGCGTGTAATTGATATTTAAACATAT
This sequence comes from Christensenellaceae bacterium, assembly GCA_045637045.1. GTDB lineage: Bacteria > Bacillota > Clostridia > Christensenellales > Borkfalkiaceae > UBA4636. The sequence goes on from JAZTYT010000093.1 coordinate 1,071, forward strand.
TAAAATTCTCTTTAATTGATTAAGGACATTGCAAAAGTGGGGCTATAAGCCGATTATCGCGCGTTTTTGCTTAATGCTTGTTGTTTTTTATATGTTTTTACAATTTTTGGCGTTAATCTTTTTGGGTTAAGTTAACCAGCATTTTTGCAAAAACCCTTGCACCGTCTTGTGCGCTTTGTGCCGTGAATGAGTTTAAGTCGTCTTCATCTTGCACGGTGTATTCGCCAATGTAATCTATATGGCTGTGCTTACAAAGCCTTTGCATACCCGTTATAAAGGGCGAGCAGGCGTAATCCTTGTCGTAGCCGTGCGTTAATAAAAGGGCAAGTTTTTTATTTTTCCAAAGCGATTCCTTTGCCGTGCCGTAATATTTATTTAAAGGATAAAGTCTATCAAGCATAGCTTTCATTTCAGCCGTGCAGTACCAGTGGTAAATTGGCGTTGCTAAAACCAAAACGTCAGCGTCGATAATCTTTGGCGCAATCTTGTGCATATCGTCAAAAATTCGGCAGGAATACCCTTCAACCTGCTGGCAAGAGTAACAGCCCTTGCAAGGTGAAATTTGCATTCCGTCAAGCTTGATATATTCTACGTCCTGGTTAAGCGCCTGTAATTGTTCGATAAAACCTTTGCAAAGCTCGTTGGTGTTTGATTGTGCTCTCGTGCTTCCTAGTACTATACAAAATTTCATAAAATCCTTTCCTAAACCTAAATTTTAAGCCTTATAAGTATTATAAACGCAAATGGTTTTAAAAGCAACCGTTTAGAAGATAAAATTGGCGCGCGTTAGCCTGTAAAGATTTTTAGTGTTGACGCTACGTAAAAAAGTATTGACATTTTACCTTATATGGTTTAAAATTTATTTATTAAAGCATAATAGGGATAAATCTATGTTTAGACTTGACGGAACGGATATTGTTACCCCAAAAAACGCCTTTGGCGCATTGCCGGTTCAAAGAAGGACGGTTGACGAAGCCGTTAAAATTTTGCGACGCGCATTTGAAGGTGGTATGACCTTTTTTGATACTGCGCGTTCTTATACGGATAGTGAAGAAAAGCTCGGCCTTGCCTTTGAAGGCATTGATAGAAAAAGTTATTATTTGGCTTCTAAAACGCCTTCCACCACGCGTGAAGGCATTTTAAAGGACGTTGAAACGTCGCTTAACAACCTTAAAACCGATTACATTGACGTTTATCAATTACATAACGCGCAAAGGTGTTACGCGCCGGGCGACGGCACGGGCGTTTACGAAACTATGCAGGAGCTTAAAGCGCAGGGTAAGATCAGGTATATATCTATAACCTGCCATAAGATTGACGTTGCTTTTAAAGCCGTGGAATCGGGGCTTTATTCAACCTTACAGTTTCCGCTGTCTTATTTGTCCGGTCAGCAAGAGCTTGATTTGGTTAAAAAATGTAAGGAACGTGGCGTTGGTTTTATCGCAATGAAGGGTTTGGCAGGTGGGCTTATTAACGACTCACGCGCGGCGTACGCTTATTTGGCTCAATTTGACAACGTTTTGCCGATTTGGGGCGTACAACATATGCACGAGCTTGAAGAGTGGTTGTCATATATGGATAACCCACCCGTTATGAGCGAGGAGC
>JAZTYT010000094.1:0-2038 GCA_045637045.1 Christensenellaceae bacterium
ACCAATAATCTTGCTCATAAATATATCTTACACCAAAACCGATAGATTTTCAAGGGTTTTTATAAAAATTTTTTTGTTCAGCATAATATAGTATATATGAAGACTATCGTTTTAACTGGTGGTGGAACGGCTGGACATTGCATCCCCCACCTTGCAATTTATCCTTATATTAAGGAAAGCTTTGATAAATTTGTGTATATTGGCTCTGAAAACGGCATTGAACGGCGCATTGCTTCCAGCTTATTTGAATACGTGCCCATATGTACCGCTAAACTTAAACGCGAGCTTTGCTTTGACAACCTTTTAATCCTGCCAAGGCTGTTAAAGGGTGTAAATCAGGCAAAAATTGCACTTAAAAAAATTAAACCCTGCCTTGTGTTTTCAAAGGGTGGGTTTGTAAGCGTGCCCGTCGTTATTGCTGCAAGCCAGCTTAAAATACCCGTCGTCACCCACGAATCGGATTTTTCAATGGGGCTTGCAAACAAACTCATCGCGCCAAAGTGTAAGATGGTTTTAACGTCTTTTAAGGAAACGTCACAAAAAATAAAGAACGGCGTTTATAGTGGCCCACCGATAAAAAGCTTTTGCCTTGACAAGAAAAAAGGGCTTGACTATTTTGGGCTCACGGGTGATAAACCGGTTTTATTGGTTTTAGGTGGAAGCAGTGGCAGTTTGGCTATAAATAGAGCGATAACCGACTTATTGCCCGACTTATTAGATAAATATGATGTATTGCATATATGTGGCGATAAGCATATATCAAGCGATAAACCTATATCAAATATAAACCACGCAGGCTATATAAAAATAGGCTACGCTAACGATATGACGCCCTTTTATAGCGCGTGTGATTTTGCAATTTCACGCGCTGGGGCTGGGGCTTTGTTTGAACTTTTATCCAATAAAATACCGACGCTTTTTATACCCTTATCCAAAAAAGCATCGCGTGGCGACCAGATAGAAAACGCCCAATATTTTTACAGGAAAAACGCCTGCCTTATGCTTGAAGAAGAAGCAATAACAAAATACAGCCTTACGCATAAAATTGGGTTACTTGAAAAGCAAAGCCAAATTTTAAAAGACAATATGCATCTATTAAGGTTAACCGAAGGCAATAAAAAAATAGCCGACGCAATTAAAAATTTTGCCTGACTATTGACTTTAACCGATTGGCGTGGTATCATCATAATAATAGTTTTTTAGGTGACGTTATGAAGTACCAAATTTTAATGCAATTATTTATAATGCTTTTAGCAAACAAGCGCACGACCGTGAAAGAAATTATGGCGCGCTTTGACCTACCGCGCCGTACGGTTTTTAGGTACGTTGATACACTTTGCGTTGCAGGGATACCGGTTGTTTCGATTTACGGCAGAAACGGTGGGTTTTATATCGCGCCCGAATTTAAGTTAAGCGCGACCTTTTTTACCGATGAAGAAAAGCAAAAACTTGTTTCAATTTTAGACGAGCATCTTGAAACCAATAAAGACGATACGACGGCGCAAAATATAAAAGATAAACTAACGGCGCTTGTAAGATAAAACGCAATCCATCACCTTCTACGTATTCTGCAATAATTTGCTTTCTTTGTTTATCTGTAAGCTTTGCCATAATTTACTCTATTAAAAAAGACAGGTCACCCTGCCTTTTGTTTTTTTATTTTTTTGTAAAAACGTTAATCTTCATCTATCTTATGTATAACGCCGCCACCTTCAACAAACAGTTTTTTCGTTTGATTTAAGATTATTATGTAATTATCGTAAGCAGTTTCGTCTTCGCACTCGTTAAAGCAGGTTAGGTTGTTTTCCTTAATAAAATCTACTAATTGTTGTCTTTGTTTTGGCTTTTTTGCCAACATTAAAATACAAGCACGTAAAGGGTACTCGTCACCAACACTATGTATAAAATCAATAAATTCTTGTTCGCTAATATTATTCATTTTCAATCACCTTTAATAGCGTTCTTTGTGGTAAATTTGCCGTCTTTATCGTGGTATACCACCCCTCGGCATTCTCCGTCCGCCTCGATAATGTCAACT